>NZ_JBCOCI010000046.1:0-5196 GCF_040929485.1 Phocaeicola sp. RTP21198st1_B8_RTP21198_201120
GGAAAGGTCCCGGTTTTGCCCGGCAATGCGGACTGAACCATGCCCGGGGGAAGTATCATCTCTGCATAGATGCCGACACCCTTTATCCGCCCCAGTACATCAGTACCATGATAAAGGTCTTACAGGACAAAGAAGTGGCAGGTGCATACGCCCTGTGGAGTTTTCTTCCTAATGAACATCATTTAGGACTTTTCTTCTATGAAACACTGCGTGACCTCTATTTGAAAATACAAAATCTGAACAGACCGGAACTCAATGTACGTGGAATGGCTTTTGCCTTCCACACGGAAACAGCCCGGAAAGAAGGATTCCGGACAGACATACTCCGCGGAGAAGACGGCTCCCTGGCACTGGCATTGAAAAAATACGGAAAATTAAGATTCGTCACCGCCCGCAAAGCCCGTGTCCTTACCGGCTATGGTACTGTCTCGGCCGACGGATCCCTGTTTAGCAGTTTCAAAAAACGAGCCATAAAAGGTTTAAGAAGCTTCACGGCTCTTTTCTATAGCAAAAACAATTACGAGGACGAAGATTCTAACCTGATAAAGTAACGACAGATGAAAATAGCAATAGAAGCCCAACGCATCTTCAGAAAAGAAAAGCATGGCATGGACTATGTAGCTCTGGAAACCATCCGGGAACTGCAAAAGATAGACAAACAAAACGAATACTTCATACTGGTCAGCCCGGGAGATGATATTTGTTTGCAGGAATCCGCCAACGTGCATATCGTGACCGTCAACTGGCCGTCCTATCCGCTTTGGGAACAGATAGGACTGCCGTTGGCTTTGAGAAAAATCAAACCCGACCTGCTGCACTGCACAAGTAACACTGCCCCTGTGTATGGAAACATTCCACTGGTGCTTACACTGCACGACATTATCTTTCTAGAAAAAAAACAAGGCAAGAACCAGTCCATGTACCAAAGACTGGGACGTTTCTACCGAAGAATCATTGTTCCCCAAATTCTTACTAGATGCAAAAGAATCATTACCGTTTCTCATTTTGAATGCAACCGCATCAGTCATTTCCTGCACATTGACAGACAACTGCTTGTCGCCGTACACAACGGCTATTCACAACATTTCATACCCATACGGAACGCACAAGCCACCACTGCCCGATACATAAAGAAACATCCTTACCTGTTCTTTTTAGGAAATACCGATCCCAAGAAGAATACGGCAAGGGTATTGCAGGCATACGGTATTTATTTAAAAAAATCCCGTCAGCCCCTTCCCTTGCTTATCGCCGACCTGAAAGAAGAGATCATAGACGAATATCTGAACCGGCAAGGATTACAAGAAATAAAAAAAATGCTGTATCATCCCGGATACATTCCAAACACAGAACTACCCGCTGTTTATAGTGGAGCATCCGTCTTTATATACACGTCTTTACGCGAAAGTTTCGGCATCCCCATTCTGGAGGCGATGGCCTGCGGAACTCCCGTCATCACCTCAACCACTTCCGCCATGCCCGAAATCACAGGACCGGAGGGTATTCTGGTCAATCCGTTCGAACCGGAGGAAATTGCTTCCGCCCTCCTTCATTTAGAAGAAAATGCGGAATTCTATGAGTCACAAACTGCATATGGATTAGAAAGAGTCCGTCGGTTCTCATGGGAGAACACAGCCAGAGAAATATTGAAAATATATAAAGAAATACTAGCATGAACACCCTTGAAATCCTCTTCTTCATCCTCCTGTTCATTGTATTCTACACCTATGTGGGATACGGAATCCTGTTGTGGATATTGGTAAAAATAAAACAAAGTTTTCTTTTCTTCTACGATACGGACGAACCGGAGCAAGAAACCTGCCGGAACGGCAACAACACCGCCCTGCCCGAAATCACCCTGTTCATCACCGCCTATAATGAGGAACAGGTAGTAAACGGAAAGATGAAAAACTGCCACGAACTGGATTATCCCAAAGAGAAACTGCATATCGTATGGGTAACGGACGGCAGCAATGACCGAACCAATGAAAAATTAAAAGCGTATCCCGATGTCACCCTATTGTTCGTCCCCGAAAGAAAAGGAAAAACAGCCGCTATGAACCGGGGAATGGGATTTGTCACCACGCCTTTGGTCATATTCACAGACGCCAATACATTTATTAATCCGCAGGCCGTTCGCGAGATAGTAAAATGTTTTAACCATCCGCAGGTGGGATGCGTGGCAGGAGAAAAACGGGTAGACATGTACAGTACCGGAGGAGCTGTTTCCGGAGGAGAAGGATTGTACTGGAAATATGAATCATGGCTGAAAAAAATGGATTATCAGCTCTATTCCGCCATAGGTGCTGCCGGAGAATTATTTGCCATCCGCACCCCGTTATATGAGGAAATGCCTGAAGATACCCTACTGGATGATTTTATGCTGTCCCTGCGTATCGCCATGAAGCAGTATACGATAGCATATTGTGATACGGCATATGCCTTGGAAAGCGGATCGACCGATATGAAAGAAGAAGAGAAAAGAAAAATACGTATCTCAGCAGGAGGATTGCAGTCCGTCTATCGTTTGAAAGAACTGCTAAATCCTCTACGTTATGGAATCCTCAGTTTTCAATATGTCTCCCACCGCGTACTGAGATGGTCGGTAACCCCGGTTGCCTTGTTTCTGCTCTTTCCCTTGAATATCCTGCTGGTTGTCTGTAGTGAGAGCCATCCGGTTTACTTTCTTTTTCTTCTGCTGCAATCCGCATTCTACCTCGGGGGAGTTTATGGCAGCTTCCTGTCTGCCAAGTCCGTAAAGAACAAATTGCTTTATATTCCCTACTATTTCCTGTTCATGAACATCAATGTGATAAAAGGTTTCTTCTATTTGAAAAGACATGCCGGCGGAACATGGGAAAAATCCCGCAGGGCATAATATTTACTCACCAAAATATTTTTCTATCATCTCACGCAAAGCGGGAGCCATAATCGGCTTGGCCATATAATCGTCACATCCGGCTTCAAAAGCCTTGTCACGGTCACTGTCATACGCATTGGCGGTAAGAGCTATGATGGGAAGTGTCCCCCCTTTCAGACGAATTCTTCTGGTAGCTTCCAAACCGTCCATAACAGGCATCTTTATATCCATCAAAATCATATCGGGCCGGCAACCCTCAAATTTCTCAATAGCCTCCTGCCCATCGTGGGCACGGTAAACTTCATACTCCTTTCTTAAAATTATAGATAATAAGAGGTAATTACTTTCCGTATCTTCAGCTACCAAAATCTTTTTCATTTCTTCTTTTCATTGATTACCTTGCAAAATTACGATATAAAATGATATAAACAATATTTTTTTTGTATATTTGCTGTCAGTAACAAATATCACGCATCTAAATTCGCTAAGAGAAACAGTATATTGAGAATCATACTATTAATATGAAAATTCCGAGTAATATATTGCACGATAAGCAGTATGCAGACAAAATTCTGGAAATTACGGCTGATACTATGTTTTTCGTATATAAAGACGGCACCTGTTTAGACTTCAAGGCTAATACGACGGACTTCTTTATAAAAGAACAAGATATTATAGGGAGAAATATATTCTCTTATTTCCCTGTGGAAACGGCACGGGAGATGTATGCGGAATTCACCAAAGTACGGGCAGGAGACAAACTTTCCGCACGGAATTACAAATTAATATTGGAAGATGACGTAAAATACTACAAATGTATTATCAGCAAGTATGATGAGGAGCATTTTCTTTTTCAATACAGGGATATCACAGGCCGGAGTGTCGTCAGGCTGAAACTGGAAAAAAAGCAAAAAGATTTGTGCGAAATAGAAAAAGCCGCAAGAATAGGATTATGGGCATACGATTCGTCCACACGGTTCTTCACTTATTCGGGATACACCCGGATATTCTGTAACGATGAGGAACAGAAACAGATTTCCATAGATGAATACATGAACTATATGCACCTTGATGACAAGGCCCGTTTCAGTCAATGGCTGGAAGAAAATCTGAAGGAGAAGGATGCTTCCAATACCATAAACTACAAACTCCTTATTGACGGAAAGACCGTCAACATGAGAATAAAAACATATCATAAAGAGGTATATATGCAAAGGACCGTATTGGAAGGATATATACAGAACACATCCGAGATTGTTTGGAAAGCAGAACGCTCCAACCAGCTGAAATCTGCCTTCCTTGCCAATATGAGCCATGAAATCCGTACACCGTTGAATGCCATTCTAGGATTCTCACGCATTATAGCTGAAACGGAAAACGCCGAGGAAAGATTGCAGTATTACGATATTGTAGAAAAAAACAACATGCGCCTGCAGGAACTTATCAACGAGATTTTGGACCTGTCGAAGATTGAATCGGGCATGATGGAGTTCAACTATGCGCCTGTATCCCTTTATACTTTATGTGAGGATGTAAAAAACACGTATAGTTTCAGGTGTCAGCCTGGGGTGGAGCTTGTTTTCGAAGAGTCCGATCCGTCACTGGTTATCTCGACAGACAGGAACCGCTTGTTCCAGGTTTTCTCCAACCTGATAGGTAATGCTACAAAATTCACAGCCAAAGGTTCTATCAGCTTCGGATATAAATTGACGGAAAAAGAAATTGTTTTTCATATAGCCGATACCGGAAGCGGTATTTCCGATGACAAGATAGACAAGATATTCGACCGTTTCATCATGGCCAACAACCAGGTGCAAGGTACAGGACTGGGTCTTTCCATCAGCAAAATCATTGTAGAAAAGTTAGGAGGAAAAATAGCTGTACAATCAAAAATGGAAACCGGAACCACATTCACTTTTACATTGCCTTACATTTCAGCAAACGGAGATATGAAATGGGAGGAAAAACTTCCACCAGCTTCCGTTAAAGACAACAGCAGAACTTCCCATCAGGAGATGACCATCCTAGTGGCGGAAGACTATCAAAGCAATTATGACTTAATAGAGGCTATGATCGGAAAAATATACAAACTGGTGCATGCTCATGACGGCATGGAGGCTATCATATTCTATGAACAATACAAACCCGACTTGATTTTGATGGATATAAAAATGCCTAACATCAATGGTCTGGACGCCACCAGAGCCATCCGGGAAATGTCTGCCGACGTACCTGTCATCGCTGTAAGCGCATACGCATATGAAAAAGACAAAATAGCTTCCAGAGAAAGCCTGTCCCTTATACACATCTCCGAGCCCACGAGACCTAAGGCGAAC
>NZ_JBCOCI010000046.1:5206-38814 GCF_040929485.1 Phocaeicola sp. RTP21198st1_B8_RTP21198_201120
ATTGAAAATGACTATAAACAAGTATCTAAAACAAAAGTAATTTATGGGAAGATTAGCCGTATACAAATTTGCCTATTTTTTATCTATCCTGTTCACAATCTTCATTCTGGGACTTTCCATCTTCGCTTATTTCTCAGGTAAAATAAATCCGGTAGAGAATATGTTCGCCGCGTACGTTGCTTTAAGCAAACCTATACTGGTGGTTGTCAATACGATATTATTTACTTACTGGCTCATCAGACTCCGGTATTGGTTATGGATTCCATTGACGGGGCTGATGGTAAACTACGAATACATCACTTCCATGTACCAAATTTATAACCCTACCAAGTATGCTAACGAAAACAGACTGAAAATAGTGACTTACAATGTCCACTCATTTGGAAATGAAATCACGGGATTCTCCGCCAAAGAGTTTGCCGAGATGATGAACAAGGAGGAAACGGACGTACTTTGTTTTCAGGAATATAGAGGTAATGGCGACTTTACGGAACAGGATTTACAGAATACGTATGCTAAAACATTCCCTTACTCGTTTATCCCCGAAGGATTGAGTCAGGCCATTTACAGCCGCTACCCCATCAAACAGTCACAAACAATAGAATTTCCGAATACCAATAACGGAGCCATCTGGGCCGACCTGGATGTAAAAGGTATGACGATACGCATCATCAACGTGCACATGCAGACTACCAACTTTGACAGAATGCGTTCCAAAGCAGCACAGGCTCGGGGAGCACAAGATGAGGAACAGGAAAGAGCCATTTATCTGGACTATTCTGACAACTTCCGGGAAAATACTGTCAGACGTGCCGGACAGGCTGAACAAATCAGTTCGCTAATCAATGCCACGGAATATCCCTTGATTGTATGCGGTGACTTCAATGACCCTCCGGGAACTTTTACTTATGAAACGCTGAAAAGCGGCTTGAAAGACGGATTTCAAACCGCAGGAGAAGGGTACGGAGCCACTTACCGGGGGGTTCACCATTTACTACGGATAGACTACTTGTTCCATTCCACCTTATTGGAAGGTATAAAATATAAGGTGATTCCTTATGATATGAGTGACCATAACCCGGTATATCTGGAGGTGGGACTTTGATAAATCACTTCTTCAAAGCTACCGAGAAAAAGAAAGTGGAACCTTTCCCCTCTTCAGACTCAAACCATAAATGCCCACCATTCTTAACAGCGAAATCCTGACATAACAACAAGCCTAATCCGGAACCTTCCTCATTATTCGTTCCGTATTTGCTGAAATGAGTTTCCGTGTTCAACAATTTCTTTTGATCTTCTTCACCCATGCCTTTTCCAGTATCTTTTACACTGACTATGACTTTATCACCCTCTATTCCTGCATTAACCAGAATTTCGGAATCATTATAGCTGAACTTGATCGCATTGCTGAGAAGATTACGCAAGATAGTCTTCATCATATCCATATCGGCATGTACCTCAATCTTTCCGTGCACCGGGAAGTTCACCTTTATATTCTTCATACCGGCTACCAGATTGAAAATTTCGATAACCGAAGCAATATTCCCCACAATATCAAAGTCCTGATAAACGACATTCAGCTTGCCTATCTGGCTTTTAGTCCATTTCAGCAAATTATCCAGCAAAGAGAAAACATCCTCCGTACTTTGATTGGCCATGCTCAGCATATCAAACATTTCCTTACCAATCTGTTCGGACGGAAGACTGAGTATCAACATATTGAGCACCATCTTAATGGATCCCATGGGTGAACGCAGGTCATGCGCGATAACAGAATATAACTTGTCGCGCCCCATAATAATCTTACGCAGTTCTTCCGTCTGCTCCATGATGATCCGTTTGGCGGCAACCAGGGATATCTGATGAGTAACACGGATCACAAGCTCTTCCTTATTAAAAGGTTTGGATATAAAATCATTCGCACCTACCTTGAAACCCTTCACTATATCGGCGGTGGTATTCAAAGCTGTCAGAAATATAATAGGAATATGTTGTGTTTCCGGATCGGCTTTCAATCGTTCAGCAACTTCAAAACCATTCATCTCGGGCATCATGACATCCAACAAAATCAAATCGGGGCGGGCATTGACCGCCTGAGATAATGCCTCCTTTCCATTACCGGCAGTTATCACCTTAAACTTCTCGTTTGTTAACAACACTTTTAACAACAAGACATTAGAAACCACATCATCCACAACTAAAACAGTGTACTCAGAATGACTTATTACAACATTTACATCCGATGTCATAGGTATATATTATTTAGCCAGAACACTTTTAAAATAATCAATCACTTTCGTCAGCCCCTCTTCCAGATGAATGTGAGGCTCCCAATCCAGCTTTTCTCTTGCCAGAGTAATATCCGGCCTGCGCTGACGAGGGTCATCATGAGGTAAAGGTTCGAAAATAATGTTAGAATGAGAACGGGTCAGTTCCAGTATCTTCTGAGCCAGTTCAAATATGGAAAATTCGCAAGGGTTACCGATATTCACCGGTCCTGTGAAATGATCTTCCGTAGCCATCATACGCATCATTCCTTCCACCAGATCATCTATATACTGAAAACTACGCGTCTGTTTTCCGTCTCCATAAATGGTTATATCTTTATCTTGCAATGCCTGTACCACAAAATTGGAAATTACACGTCCGTCATCGGTCAGCATATTAGGGCCATACGTATTGAATATGCGGATTATTTTTACCAAAACACCATGTTGACGGTAATAATCCATGCACAAAGTTTCGGCACAACGTTTTCCTTCATCATAACAAGACCGGTAGCCTATGGGATTCACATTCCCCCAATCTCCCTCCCTCTGGGGATGCGACAACGGATCACCATACACCTCACTGGTAGAAGCCTGAAGTATTTTTGCTTTGTTACGCTTCGCCAGTCCCAACATATTAAACGTGCCGAAGACAGCCGTCTTCGCCGTTTTGATAGCATCATGCTGATAATGTATAGGAGAGGCGGGACATGCCAGATTGTATATCTCGTCCACATCCGTCCAAAACGGATTAATTATATCGTGTTCTATCAGTTCAAAGCGCGGATGCCCGGTCAGGTAACTTATATTCTCTTTACTCCCCGTGAAAAAGTTGTCTAAACATATAACAATATTACCTTCCTCTATCAGACGAGTGCATAGATGTGACCCTATAAATCCTGCGCCTCCCGTTACTAGGATTCTTTTCATTCCCCTTATTTTTACTTTATTTTATGTTTAGCAAAAATAATTGATTCCCTTCACTTGTGCAAACATTTAAAACAAGATTATTCGTTATCTTTGCAAATACTTTGTCAAAATGAGATTTATATGAAGAAATATCCTTGTGTATTAAGTATAGCAGGCTCCGATTGCAGCGGAGGAGCCGGTATACAGGCTGACCTGAAGACAATCTCCGCCTTGGGTGGTTATGCTGCGACAGCCATTACTGCAATCACCGTACAAAACACTTTGGGAGTACGTGCCATACATCCCGTACCACCGGTATATGTGCGTGGCCAGATAGAAGCCGTAATGGAAGATATCCGTCCGGATGCTGTTAAAATAGGTATGATTAATGATGTGGAAATAGTCAAGACCATAGCCTCCTGCCTTCGTACATACCGGCCCCGCTTCGTTGTGTTCGATCCGGTCATGGTATCGACCAGCGGACACCGACTGATAGAAGAGGACGCCATCAGTGCACTGACCCGGGAACTGATGCCTCTGGCCAGCCTGATTACACCCAATCTGAGTGAGGCGGAAGTATTGACGGAACACCGCATAGGCTATGTGGACGAAATGAAAGCTGCCGCATCGGAATTATTAAAGTTCGGTTGCGGATCCGTTTTACTGAAAGGAGGACATTTGGAGGGCGACAAGATGTGCGATGTATTACAAATAGTTGGAGAAGACAAGCCTCATCTCTTTATTTCAGACAAGATAGAAAGCAAAAACACACACGGAACAGGATGTACTCTTTCTTCCGCCATTGCTACTTTTCTGGCACTGGGATATGATATGCCGCAGGCCGTAGAACATGCAAAAGCATATGTCACCAAAGGCATCCACGCCGGGAAAGACGTGCATATAGGCGAAGGACACGGTCCGCTGAATCACTTTTACGCACCTGTCCCGATGAAAATAATGAAATAATTTGTCTATGCGCTAATTACCATGCGGTACATAACGCAGCATATTAGCAAATTGCCTCATTATTATTCCGTAGTTCCGAAAGAAATAATTAACTTTGCAACGTTTTTAAACCAAAATAGGAAAAATATGAAAGCATTTGTATTCCCCGGACAGGGAGCACAGTTTGTAGGTATGGGTAAAGACCTGTACGAAAACTCGGCTTTAGCCAAAGAACTTTTTGAAAAAGCAAACGACATTTTAGGATACCGTATCACAGACATCATGTTTGAAGGTACTGACGAAGACTTGCGCCAGACTAAGGTAACTCAGCCTGCCGTTTTTCTGCACTCGGTAATTTCCGCTCTTTGCATGGGTGATGATTTCAAACCTGAAATGACTGCCGGACACTCGCTAGGCGAATTTTCCGCATTGGTTGCAGCCGGAGCATTGTCTTTCGAAGATGGTCTGAAACTGGTTTATGCACGTGCTATGGCTATGCAGAAAGCTTGTGAGGCACAACCCTCTACGATGGCTGCCATCATTGCGTTGCCTGACGAAAAAGTAGAAGAAATCTGTGAAGCGATTTCTAAAGAAGGAGAAGTGGTAGTGGCTGCCAATTATAACTGCCCGGGACAAATTGTCATCTCAGGTTCTATCGAAGGGATCAACAAGGCTTGCGAGCAAATGAAAGCTGCCGGTGCTAAACGCGCCCTGCCGTTGAAAGTGGGAGGCGCCTTCCACTCTCCGCTGATGAACCCCGCCAAAGTGGAACTGGAAGCTGCTATCAACGCTACTGAAATTCATACTCCGAAATGCCCAGTATATCAGAATGTGGACGCTTTACCTCACACAAATCCCGCTGAAATCAAGGCAAATCTGGTGGCTCAGCTCACCGCTTCCGTACGCTGGACCCAGACTGTGAAGAATATGGTTGCCGATGGTGCCGATGACTTTACTGAATGCGGACCGGGTGCTGTACTGCAAGGACTGATCAAGAAAATTGATGGATCGGTCAACGCACACGGTATTGCTTGATAAATAAATTTCAGTTATTATAAATTTTATACGGATTACCGGAATATGCTGAGTAATCCGTATTTTTTTATGGCATTTCACAAAAATATTCGTAAGTTTGTCGGTATCTAAACGAGATCAGACTATGAATGAATTTAAATATAACATTGGTTATGCCCTGAGCGGAGGATTTATAAAAGGATTTGCCCATTTGGGGATTATGCAGGCTTTGCATGAACATGGCATCAAGCCGGAAATACTTTCCGGAGTAAGTGCAGGTGCTCTTGCCGCCGTCTTCTATGCCGACGGCAAAGAACCTTTTCATATTGTTGAACTTTTTGAGCACCATTCATTCAAAGAACTGACCACTTTTTCTATCAACAAACAAGGTCTGCTGAAACTGGACAGTTTCATTGATTTCTTAAACAGCAACCTGGAGTCGAAAATGATAGAAGAACTAAAAATCCCCACTATTATTACCGCTACCGATTTGGATCACGGACGCATCGTTTCTTTTAAAAAAGGGAAAATAGCCGAAAGGCTGGCTGCTTCCTGCTGTATGCCTATCTTGTTTGCCCCCATACGCATCAACAATACATATTATGTAGATGGAGGAATCTTGATGAACCTGCCGGTAAGCCCCATCCGCAAAGAATGCGAGAAAGTGATAGCACTCAATGTAGACCCGCTGGTAGCAGATGAATATAGCAAGAATGTGGTAAGCATCGCACTCAGAGCCTATCATTTTATTTTCCAAGCCAATACACTGCCTCAAAAAGGGATTGCAGATTTGCTAATCGAATCATACGGACTGGAAGAATACAGCAACAGGGAGCTGGAAAGAGCCGAAGAGATATTCGAAAAAGGATACAATACGGCAACGGAACTCCTGGACAGATTACTCCTGGAGAATGGAACGATTTGGAGATAAACAAAAAAAAGAATAAAATGGATACACAAGAAAAAATTATTATCTATCAGGTATTCACCCGTTTATTCGGGAACAACAGCCTGCGTTGTAAGCCTAATGGTTCTTTGGAGGAAAACGGTTGCGGAAAAATGGCCGATTTCACGACAAAGGCTTTAAGCGAGATCAAAACACTGGGTGCTACACATATTTGGTATACAGGTATCATTGAACATGCTACCCAAACCAATTATACCCGCTATGGTATCAAACCCGATCATCCTGCAGTAGTAAAAGGAAAGGCCGGATCACCGTATGCCATCAAGGATTATTATGATGTAGACCCTGACTTGGCAACCAGTATCCCGGACCGTATGAAAGAGTTCGAGAATCTGGTAAAACGAAGCCACAAAGCCGGATTGAAAGTCATCATTGATTTTGTCCCCAACCATGTAGCCCGCCAATATGGTTCAGACGCCAAGCCTGAAGGAGTAACCGATTTGGGTGAAAAAGATGATATGACAAAAGCATTCAGCCCCAACAATAATTTCTATTATATTCCAGATACAAAACTGGAAGGTAATATCGACCTGCACCGTGGCGCAGCGGAACCTTACATAGAATTTCCGGCAAAAGCAACCGGTAATGACCGTTTTGACGCATGGCCCAACTCCAATGACTGGTATGAAACTGTGAAACTGAATTATGGTATAGACTACATGAACGGTCATAGCCGCCACTTCGAACCGATTCCGGACACATGGGTAAAGATGCGTGACATCCTACTGTTCTGGTCTGCCAAAGGCATTGACGGATTCCGCTGTGATATGGCAGAAATGGTTCCTGTAGAATTCTGGGGATGGGTGATTCCGCAAATCAAAGCCGAACATCCGGAACTGATATTTATCGCCGAGATCTATAATCCGGGAGAATACAGGAATTATCTGTTCAATGGTAAATTCGACTATTTATATGACAAAGTAGGTCTGTATGATACGCTACGCGCCATTACCTGCGGATGGGAATCGGCAACTGCTATTCCACAACGCTGGCAAAGCTTGGGAGGTATCGAAAAACGAATGCTCAATTTCCTGGAGAATCATGACGAGCAGCGCATAGCTTCCGATTATTTTGCCGGAAACGGCTCGAAAGCCATCCCCGCAATGATTGTATCGGCTTGCATGAATACCAACCCAGTCATGATTTACTTCGGGCAGGAATTGGGAGAACATGGCATGGATACGGAAGGTTTCAGCGGGCGTGACGGAAGAACTACTATCTTTGATTACTGGAGTGTGGACAGCATACGCCGCTGGCGCAACGGAGGCAAGTTTGACAATAAATTCCTGAATGAGGATGAAAAGCAATTGAAACAATTCTATACCCGCCTGCTGAATATATGCAACAGTGAAAAAGCCATACGGGAAGGTGTGTTCTTTGACTTAACCTATGCCAATCTGGCCGGATGGGTGTTCAACGAACATAAGCAATACGCCTTTTTACGAAAACAGGATGATGAACTGATATTAATTATGGTCAACTTTGACTCCATACCGGCACGTTCAGCCGTCAATATTCCGCAACATGCGTTTGATTATTTAGGCATCCATCGTTATGGAGAATATGAGGCAACCGAATTGCTGACCGGAAACACAGAGAAGCTCACTCTTATGCCGGACAAAACAACTCCCGTATTACTAGATGGAATGAATGGAAAAATTCTGAAATTCAAGCTATAGTTTCCCACCACAGATTACTCAGATTAACACAGATACAGATTGAAATAATCAATAAATCGTATTTCAATCTGTGTAATCTGTAGTGAAAAAATATTTTAATTCTAGGAAAATACAAATTCTTTCATTGTCCTATCTCTTCAACAGACCAATTTTCAAGTTCAGTTTAAAATAATAGACTCCGTTCTCACGTTCCAGATATCCATATTTATCTTTTTCAGTGGAACTTTTCTCAAACCGGGAATTAACAAACAGGAAATCGGCAAAGACCTGACGGTCAGCCTTCTGATAACAAAGTATCTCTCCATTACCATCTACAAACAAAAAACCGGATATAGCAGAATCTATCCCATTAAAGATCTTGGCAGGACGCATTCCCAAAGCCAAAGCCATAAGAAACTGCTTCATCTTATATTCATAATAACTATGCTTATGAATCAATTCATCCTTTATTTTCAACGGATTGATTTGTTTGATTGCTTCTATCAGGTCACTAACTTTGGATATGCCATCCAAATGCATGACACGCAACATCTCGCCCAACATACGGGGAAAATGAAGATCTATCATGCAAAGATTACTGCGGAATACTTTATCGGCCACATCATTATATTTCAAGATTCCTCCCAAACGTTCTATCATCAACATACGCCCTGCCACATCGTCTTCTTCACCAAAAGCATTAATTTTGTTTACGGTAGGAGTAGCGAATTTAACACCTGTCTGCTCGAACTTCAAATTGGCGGCACGCCCTCCATCCAACAACGGGAACATAGTCCCCAAACGGGAACGAACGCAAAAACCTACCAACGGGGCCTCTATACCGTAAAAAGCAACATAAAAATCAGTACGGTCATCCGTCTTTGCTTCCAAGTCATAAATGGCGACTTCATCCAAAAATTCTTCCACACCGTCGGGAGACATCACATCATTCTCGCGACTCTCTTTGACAGCAGCAAAAACCAACTCTGCCACAGCCGCAAAATCCTCACGAGGTATCTGCTTATCTATCTTTTCCCCACAAATACGTACGGTCGCCTCATCCTCCAGAATATAACGGCGTGTCCCGTCATGTTCCTCACGCTGTACCATCGCCACAGGAAACTTTTGCACTTCATTCCTTTTCACATCAGGCGTACCTGCATACACATATCCGTCCGCTAACAAGCGGAAAAAGGCGTAAAGCTCGCCCCACTCTCTCTTTGTCGCTTCAAATGCCATATATTTTCTCTTTTTACTATCGTCAGCTATTTTTTAACGGCTGCAAAGATACGCAAAAGAAGTCTTAAAAAACAGGTTTTCGAGAAATACAAATATTAAACAATGTTATATAGCATACTTTTTAAGTCTGATTATTTGCTATTTTCCAAAAAGTCCGTATCTTTGCAATGTGTTTTTCATAGTATTAGATTTAAGGTTAACAAAGGTTGGAGCAAGGCGTTGCTCCTTTTTTATTTTATCCCCCTTATTTTTATGATAAAACAAGTATTTCTTTTAATCCACAAACCTCGATCTATCTTAAATCAGTTCTCAACAAAATCCCTCCAATAGGATAATCAGGTAGAAATTTATGAAGGGAACACGGATGTCATTTATATTCCAATTGAACCGATGAATTAGCATTTATCAACAAATGTATCACAAATCACTGCATTTCTATAAACCTGTTCCTTATCCAGTTTGTTCTAAATGGCAAAGACAATCTTTATAAATGATAGAATCATGAAATTAAAAAAAGGAAGTATTGCATTACTAACATTGGCAGGTATGTTCTATATGAGCGTACAAAAAGCGGATGCATGCACGCGTGCCGTCTATATCGGACCGGACAATATGGTAATAACTGGACGTACAATGGATTGGAAAGAAGATATTATGAGTAATATCTATGTTTTCCCCAGAGGAATACAACGTGCAGGATATAATAAAGAAAATGCCGTGAAATGGACTTCAAAATACGGCAGCGTCATTGCAACAGGATATGATATAGGTACGTGTGACGGAATGAATGAAAAAGGATTGGTTGCCAGTCTGTTATTTTTGCCAGAATCCGTCTTTGACCGTCAGGGAGATACACGTCCTGTCATGGGAATCAGTATATGGACACAATATGTACTGGACAATTTTGCCACCGTACATGAAGCTGTCGAGGAACTGAAAAAAGAATCATTCCGCATTGATGCTCCCCACATGCCCAACGGTTCAGCTTCCACTCTTCACCTGGCTATTACAGATGAAACAGGAAATACAGCGGTTCTGGAATATCTGGACGGGAATTTAAGCATACACGAAGGAAAAGAATTCCAAGTGATGACCAATTCTCCACGATATGATTATCAGTTAGCTATCAATGATTACTGGAAAGAAATAGGAGGATTGCAAATGCTGCCGGGTACAAACCGTTCCAGCGACCGCTTTGTGCGTGCCTCTTTTTATATACATGCAATCCCTCAGACTCCGGACGCTAAAATAGCTGTACCCAGTGTACTCAGTGTGATGCGTAATGTATCCGTCCCCTTCGGAATTACCACACCGGACAAACCTCATATATCTTCCACCCGCTGGCGCTCTGTATCCGATCAGAAGAATAAAATATATTATTTTGAATCGGTCATGACTCCTAATCTATTTTGGTTGGATTTGAAAAAAATCGACTTTAGTCCCAAAGCCGGAATCAAGAAACTGCCTCTCACCAACGGAAAGATTTATGCAGGGGATGCCGTAAAAGATTTAAAAGACAGCGACTCATTCGTCTTTTTATTTCAAACCCCTGTGATGTAAAATAGTAAAATCAGTATGACGTTCATGCCTCATGAAAATCGGTTGAGAGCCTCGTGAACGTCATACATTTTTACGAATGTGCTCCCCCTCTGGCATTAAGTATCTTTTAAAATTCGTTGTTTTATAATAATACAAAAGCAATCATTTCCTCTCTGCTTCCTCATTACAAAAGAATAATTTATCTTTGAACGGATTTTAATATCCCATCAAAATCAGAACAAAAATAAAATAACTATGGAACAACCATCACTCAACGACCATAATAAACAGGAGTACCCTCCCATGCATACCACAGAGCATGTCATAAACAGGACAATGGTCAATCTTTTCGGATGCGGACGAGCAATATCCGCCCATATAGAACGCAAAAAAAGCAAGCTGGATTTTGCGCTGCAAACATGTCCGGAAGAAACGGATATTACAAGAATAGAAAACACCGTAAACGAAGTATTGCGAAGAAATTTGCCCGTTACAATGGAATTTATCTCTCAAGAGGAAGCTATAGGACGTTTTGACATGAAACGCTTACCGGAAAAAGCTTCCGAAACCGTACGGATTGTAAAAGTCGGCGATTACGATGAATGCCTCTGTATAGGTCAACACGTGAAAAATACGTCCGAAATAGGTACATTTAAAATTATAAGCTACGACTATAAAGACGGAATCTTCCGTATGCGGTTCAAGCTGATATAGAACGACTGTCAATCTGTCCCCCCTAAAATTACAAATTGGCAGTAGTCTTGACAATCAAATGTTTAAAGAGGCTTACCAACTTTTAATGCAAAGGTTCTAATCTTTAAGAAAACCTTTATAGGTTTAAAAGAGTGCAATATAAACCGCATATCATCGAACTAATGGTATGCGGTTTGCATTATGGATAGTGAATGACAAAACCGAAAGGTGAAGGAATTCAGAAATAAACAAAATGTTTAACCAAAACCTATAGGAGATTAAGATTATGATGCCAGTAAGAAGATCAAACCAAACATGGTTACCAAGTATTTTTAATGATTTCTTTGATAACGACTGGATGGTAAAAGCCAATGCAACAGCTCCCGCCATCAATGTTATTGAAAGTGACAAAGACTACAAAGTAGAAGTCGCCGCTCCGGGAATGACCAAAGAAGACTTCAAGATTCATATCAACGAAGACAACGACTTGGTTATCTCTATGGAAAAGAAAACAGAAAGTACTGAAGGTGATAAAGAAGGCAAGAAAGAAAGCCGTTACTTGCGTCGCGAATTCTCTTATTCTAAATTTCAACAGACATTGATCCTGCCTGATGATGTAGATAAAGATAAAATTGATGCAAAAGTAAACGATGGTGTATTAACTATCGAGCTGCCGAAGCGTACACCGGAAGACAAAGAAAAAGCAGCTAAGGTTATCGAAGTTAAATAACATGCTCTCAAATTCAGAAAAGAGGGATTGCCTATGAAAGGGCAGTTCCTCTTTTGTTTTTATAAAAGTCCGTTTCTATTTACTATAGGTTCATCGTAACCTTACAACCCAAAGATATAAATCTTTCACCTGCAAGATCTATAATCTTCCGGGGGTAAGATCTATAATCTTCGCATTGCATCCTCCCTTCCCTATTCTGGTCCATATTGTCGGCTGTCTTTACGCACTATACCTCGCTAATGTCTACTTAACATATTTATCCAACATTTTTTCCAAGGCATTTTGTGAAACCGGCTTAGTCAGAAAATCATCGCATCCGGCTTCTATAGCTCTGTCTTTGTCGGACTCAAAAGCAAAGGCAGTCAAAGCGACAATAGGCACTTCTTTTGAATAAGAACGAATCAGGCGCGTAGCCTCCAGCCCATCCATATGGGGCATCTTGATATCCATCAAAATCAAGTCAGGCTGATGTTCTTTAAATTGATTCACCGCATCCTCTCCATCCTTAGCCCATAGCAGATTACATCTTTTTCCTAACAATGTCTTTAACAGCAAAAAGTTGCTGTCCACATCTTCCGCCACCAGTACTGTTCTTCTTTGCAATACTTTTCTCAGTCCCGTACTCCCTGATTCCGGACACTTCGTACCCCTTCCGGATTCCGGACATTTTTTACCCGCCTTATAAGGAATCGTAAAACGAAAAGTAGAACCTTCATTCAGTTTGGATTCCGCAGTAATCTCTCCACCTATTTTTTCTACAATCACCCTACAAATCGCAAGCCCCAAGCCTGTTCCCTGAACAAAAGTATTCAGTTTCACGAAACGCTCAAAAATCATTTTAATCTTCTCCTCGGAGATCCCCATCCCTGTGTCTTTTACATAAAAATCAATATACTCCTTCCTCACTTCAAAACCAAAACGGATTTCCCCTTTGAAAGTAAATTTTATAGCATTGGTTATCAAATTTGTAACGACTTGCATAATTCGGTTCTGATCTTCATTGATTATCAAGCTGGTGTCTTTATTGTCTAATATCAAAACAACCCCAGTCTGCACCCGATCCTTGTGCATCTCATACACATTACGGCACAATTCTCCCAAGTCCATTGGATATCTGACGTATTCCAATGTACCGGCCTCTATTTTTGCCAAATCAAGAATATCATTGATTAATTGCAACAATATTTCCGAATTCTGGTTGATAATATCCGAATAAAGTTTTTCATCCGCCGCATTATCCGCCATAGTCATCAAACGGGAAAAACCTACTATTGCATTCAAAGGAGTACGGATTTCATGGCTCATATTGGCTAGAAAGGCTGTTTTCAGCCTGTCGGACTGCTCAGCCTTGATACGGGCCTGAACCAGCTCTTGCTCTATGTTCTGCATATTAGTAATATCCCACGAAATGCCAATAATAAGCGGTGCACGCCCTTCCAGAGGAACTAATGTTTTTAAAGTCTGCACGATGCGGGTCTCGCCTGTAGCCGTCACATACGTTTCCTGCATTTCCATGCGCTCTCGGGTACGGATCAATTCCAAATCATCCCGATGAAACTTCTCCGCATTCTCATGTTCGGGAAACACTTCAAAATCAATATGACCCAATGCCTTGGAAGCAGGAATTTTAGAGTGACTGGCAAATGCTTTGTTCCAATAAAGGTATCGGAAATCATCCTCAGGGTCTTTCACAAACAAATAAACAGGAATATTATTCAGTATGGCATCCATCAGATAATTCAGTTCACGCAATTCGTCACGGTTCTTGATAACATCCGTTATATCCTGCGTAAAGAACCAAATCATTTCCTCACCCTGATTTTGAATCATAAAAGCCGAAACCTGATGAACACGAAGTTTTGTTTCTCCCACACGGGTATATTTAGCACGATAAGCAAAATTACCTCCATTATCACGAATCTCTTGAACACGTTTATCAAATATTTCTTTGGTATTCAGAGAAACAGGTAAATCATAAACTTTTTGTGTGCCCAACTCCTCTTTCACTCCATATTCCTCAATAAACTGCCGGTTGGCATAAACTAAGGTTCCGTCAACCGATACAGCCAGAATACTATCACTGACCTTATCCAGTACCCGTTTAAATATTTCCAAGTTCTGCTGTGTGGCAACTCTTTCACTAATATCACGACACATTATCAGTACATATTCTTCATCTAAGGGGAAAATACGATTTTCATAATAATGAAGTGTCCCGTCCACATCCAATTCATGATGGGCGGTAGAACCTCTACCTGTCGCAATAGCCTTCTGAAGATTATTATGTATATTGTGATAAGCTTCTTTAGGAACCATATCCTGCATACGCATCCCTTTAAAATCATTGTTGGATACACCCACATGATTGGTTTCTTCATTAGACACCACTTCTATACCCGTTTCCTCATGATTGAATACGGTGAGCATATCCGGCAAAGAATCTAATATTCTTACCGCATATTTCTCCTTGAAACTAACGCTATCAAAGTTTTTTTCAGAAGAAGATAATTTTTCTTTCAGCAGCCTGTTCTCCTCTTTCAACGATTCAATTTCCTGCTCTAATGCTTTAAGCTTGTGTTCACAATCCATTTGTATTGAATATCTTTAGGATTCCTAATCGGACAAAATTAGGAAACTTTTTGTGAACAAAGAAAGAATAGTGAATAATTTTCTAATGAAAGAGAAGTCACTGATTAATAGTTAATGGAGTGCACTGTTATGCCGCACCCCATTAACCACACATCACTAAACATTCAAATCATTTATATTCCGCCCAGCTCTTGATAGCGATATCATCCACCGTCATGGTACAGAAGGCATTGATAAACGCGCTTGCCAGACGGGCATTGGTAATCAAGGGCACATTCAGGTCGATGGCGGCACGACGGATCTTGTACCCGTTATCCAACTCTCCGGCTGTCAGGTTCTTCGGTATATTGACTACCATATCTATCTCTTTCCGGTGCAGCATATCCAGTGCCTGAGGCTGCCCTTCCTCACTGGGCCAGTAGACACGGGTATTCTCCACCCCGTTCTCAGTCAGGAAGTGGGATGAGCCTCCGGTGGCATAAAGTTTATAACCTTTCTTCTGTAACATACGGGCAGCTTCCAAAGTATCCGCTTTCTGCTTGGCGTTACCAGTTGAAAGCAACACACTCTTT
Source organism: Phocaeicola sp. RTP21198st1_B8_RTP21198_201120 (assembly GCF_040929485.1). Taxonomy (NCBI): domain Bacteria; kingdom Pseudomonadati; phylum Bacteroidota; class Bacteroidia; order Bacteroidales; family Bacteroidaceae; genus Phocaeicola; species Phocaeicola sp. RTP21198st1_B8_RTP21198_201120. Next base: position 20,329 of record NZ_JBCOCI010000046.1, read on the forward strand.
TCCGGAATACGATAGCCCACAGACAACATCGCCTTCAATACGGCACACGAAGTATCCGTACCGATGCAGCCGACTTCACCGGTAGAGGCCATGTCTACCCCCAATACGGGATCTGCCTTCTGCAAACGATTGAAAGAGAACTGGCTGGCCTTGATGCCCACATAATCCAACTCGAAAAGATTCTTGTTCGGTTTCTCTACCGGCAATCCGAGCATCACCTTCGTAGCCAGTTCGATAAAATTGATTTTCAACACCTTGCTGACAAAGGGGAAGCTGCGTGAAGCACGAAGGTTACATTCAATCACCTTGATATCGTTATCCTTTGCCAGATATTGTATATTGAACGGACCGGAGATATTCAATTCCTTGGCTATCTGACGGGAGATGCGCTTGATGCGGCGTACCGTTTCCACATACAGTTTCTGAGGAGGGAACTGAATGGTGGCATCCCCCGAGTGCACGCCGGCATATTCAATGTGCTCACTGATAGCGTATGCCACAATCTCACCATTCTGTGCCACAGCATCCATTTCCACTTCCTTAGCGTGCTCAATGAACTGGCTCACCACTACCGGATGCTTTTTCGATACGTTTGCAGCCAGTTTCAGGAAGCGTTCCAATTCCTCTTGATTGGAGCAGACGTTCATGGCCGCACCACTCAGCACATACGAGGGACGTACCAAAACAGGGAAGCCTACTTTATCAATAAAAGCATGGATATCCTCCATAGAAGTCAATGCGCTCCATTCAGGCTGATCTACACCAATGCGGTCCAGCATGGCCGAGAATTTATCACGGTCCTCGGCATTATCAATGCTCTTGGCACTGGTACCGAGGATATTTACATTTTGCGCATCCAAACGGAGAGCCAGGTTATTGGGAATCTGACCGCCGGTAGATACAATGACTCCGTGAGGGTTCTCCAGTTCGAGGATATCCATCACACGCTCAAAAGTAAGTTCGTCAAAGTAAAGACGATCGCACATATCATAGTCGGTAGAAACCGTTTCGGGGTTATAGTTGATCATGACACTGCGGTAACCCTCCTTACGGATGGTCTGTAAGGCCTGTACCCCACACCAGTCAAATTCCACCGACGAACCGATGCGGTAAGCGCCCGAACCCAGTACCACAATGGATTTATGGTCGCCCAAGTATTTCACATCATTGGCCACGCCGCTATAAGTCAAGTACAGATAGTTGGTCTGTGCAGGATACTCGGCTGCCAAGGTATCGATTTGTTTCACCACCGGAAGAATTCCCACCTGCTTGCGATGATTACGCACATACAGGATACCGTCTTCCATATCACCCTCGTAGCCAATGGCACGGGCTATCTGGAAATCGGAGAATCCCTGCACTTTCGCCTTGCGGAGTAACTCGTCCGGCATATCGGTAATCTGCTTATGGTTATTGCCCCATTCGTGCATCTCTTTAGAAGTGTCCATGATGTGCTGCAATTTCTGCAGGAACCATTTGTCAATCTTGGTCAGCTCATGAATCTGGTCTACCGTGTAACCTGCACGCATGGCTTTGCTGATCACGAAGATGCGCTTGTCCGTCGGCTCTCGAAGGGCTTTGTCCACATCCTCTATAACCAGTTCCTTATTCTCTACGAAGCCATGCATTCCCTGGCCAATCATGCGCAAACCTTTCTGAATGGCTTCCTCGAAAGTACGTCCGATGGCCATCACCTCGCCCACCGATTTCATGGACGAGCCCAACTCACGGTCCACACCATGGAACTTGCCCAAGTCCCAACGGGGAATCTTGCACACCACATAGTCCAGTGCAGGTTCGAAGAATGCGCTGGTGGTCTTTGTCACCGAGTTTTTCAAGTCGAACAACCCGTATCCCAAGCCTAATTTGGCGGCAACGAAAGCCAACGGATATCCGGTCGCTTTGGAAGCCAATGCAGACGAACGCGAAAGACGGGCGTTGACCTCAATGACACGGTAATCTTCCGATTCGGGATCGAAGGCATACTGTACATTACATTCGCCCACAATGCCGATATGGCGGATGATACGGATAGCCAGTTCACGAAGTTTATGATACTCCGCATTGGTCAGTGTCTGCGAAGGGGCGATCACGATAGACTCGCCGGTATGGATACCCAGCGGGTCAAAGTTCTCCATGTTACATACAGTGATGCAGTTATCATAACGGTCGCGGACCACTTCATATTCCACCTCTTTCCAGCCTTTCAAACTCTTTTCCACCAATACCTGCGGCGAGAAAGAGAAGGCCTTTTCAGCCAGAACATTCAGTTCCTCTTCATTGTCACAGAAACCAGAACCTAGTCCACCCAATGCGTAGGCGGCACGGATAATAACCGGATAACCTAATTCTTTAGCAGCGCGACGGGCATCTTCCAAGTTTTCCACCGCTTCACTCTTGATGGTCTTTACATTGATTTCATTCAGTTTTTCTACAAACAACTCACGGTCCTCCGTATCCATGATGGCTTGTACGGGAGTACCCAACACACGGACATTGTATTTTTCGAAAATACCTGCTTTGTACAGTGCCACCCCACAGTTCAAGGCAGTTTGTCCGCCGAAAGACAGGAGCACACCATCCGGACGTTCCTTTTCTATCACCTTCTCTACAAAATAAGGAGTAACGGGCAGGAAATAAATCTGGTCCGCCACCCCTTCGCTGGTCTGCACAGTAGCAATGTTCGGGTTGATCAGAACCGTTTCAATCCCTTCTTCCTTCAAGGCTTTCAGCGCTTGCGAGCCTGAATAGTCAAACTCTCCGGCCTCGCCAATCTTCAAGGCGCCGGAACCTAATAATAATACTTTCTTTATTTCGTCTTTCATACTTGTTCTTTTTAATACACGGTTTATAACAACTTCACAAATTCATCAAACAGGAACTCGGTATCCGTAGGTCCCGACGCCGCTTCCGGATGGAACTGTGCCGAGAACCAAGGTTTGGTTTTATGCCTGATGCCCTCGTTGGAACCATCATTCATATTGATGAACAGCGGTTCCCAATCGGTTCCCAATGTATTATTATCTACTGCATAACCATGGTTCTGGCTGGTAATGAAACAACGTTCCGTTCCCACCATGCGCACCGGCTGGTTATGACTGCGATGACCGTATTTCAATTTATAGATAGTAGCACCTCCTGCTTTTGAAAGCAACTGATTCCCCATACAAATGCCAAAGATAGGCTTGTCGCTCAAGCTCATCGCCTTGCGGATATGCTGTACCGCCTCATCACATGTATCCGGATCACCCGGGCCGTTCGAAATAAACAATCCGTCATACTCCATCCCTGTAAAATCATGGTTCCAAGGAACGCGGATCACTTCCACATCCCGTTTCAGCAGACAGCGGATGATATTTGTCTTTACACCACAATCCACCAACACCACTTTCTTCTTGCCGGCGCCTTCGTTGTAACGAATCACTTCCTTGCATGATACTTTATCCACATAGTTGATACCTGCATACGTTGCTTCGGGCACTTTATCGGGCTCATCATTAAATACGATCTTCCCCATCATCACCCCATGTTCGCGAAGGACTTTTGTCAGTTCACGGGTATCGATGCCTGTAATGCCCGGCACTTGCTCACGCTTCAGCCAGTCGGCCAGACTTTCTTTCGCATTCCAGTGACTGAATTCTTCACTGTAATCACTTACAATAATCGCTTCGGCATGGATACGTTCACTCTCCATAAAAGTGGCCAAGCCGTTGGGTTCGACAGTAAAGGGAGGCACCCCGTAATTACCGACCAACGGGTAAGTCAAGGTCATCAACTGCCCCGCATATGAAGGGTCTGTCAAGCTCTCAGGATAACCGGTCATAGCGGTATTAAACACCACTTCACCGGCTACCGGTTTCTCATAACCGAACGACTTGCCCGGGAAACGGCTCCCGTCGTCGAGGATCAATGTTACATTTCTCATCTAATCTATCTTGAATTGTTATTCTTTAGAATTGATATACTTTTTCTATATAGTCTATAAACGCCTGGTTCACCAGCTTCACTCCACCCGGAGTAGGATAATCTCCACTGAAATACCAGTCGCCCGTATGGTTGGGACATGCTTCATGCAATCCTTCCAATGTCTGATAAACAATCTCCACTTTAGCTTGCGTACCTTTCGGAGTGAGAAGTTCCACCATTTTTGCCGCAATCTCCTCGTTGGTGAAAGGAGCATAAATTTCTTTTACGTAGTTCACCATCTGCTCTTTGGGTAACCCCACCTGGTCTTTCGATTTGTTGTAAGCACGGGCTATTACATCTTTCATATCTCGTTCTTTCAATAAATCGATAGCAGCCTTGAAAGCGATAAACTGATCCATGCTGGCCATATCAATACCATAATAGTCCGGATAACGCACCTGTGGAGAAGAAGAAACAATGACGATTTTCTTCGGATGCAGACGATCAAGAATACCGATAATGCTTTGTTTCAATGTAGTTCCCCGGACGATGCTGTCATCAATAATAACCAGATTATCCACATGAGGTATCAAACTACCGTAAGTAATATCGTACACATGGGCGGCCAAGTCATTCCGGCTGTTGCCTTCGGCGATAAAGGTACGCAGCTTGATATCCTTGATGGCCACTTTTTCGCTACGGATACGCCAGGACAGGATTTTTTCCAGTTCCTCGTGATTGGGATGATGTCCCAAAGCCTCTATCTTCTTTACTTTCAGTTCATTCAGATAATTGTCGAATCCTTCCAGCAGTCCATAGAAAGCCACTTCCGCCGTATTGGGTATAAAAGAGAATACAGTATGCTCCACATCATAGTCTACCGCTTTCAAGATAGGATTCACCAGTTTTTCACCCAGCAGCTTTCTTTCTTTATAAATATCCATGTCGCTTCCCCGGCTGAAATAGATTCGCTCGAAAGAACAAGCTTTCTTCTCTTTCGCCCGGTTGATCTGTGCCAGACGCATCTTTCCGGTCTTGCTCATCAATATAGCCTGTCCCGGTTGCAATTCATTGATGCTTCCGGCAGGTACATTCAAGGCAGTCTGAATGACGGGACGTTCGGACGCCAATACCATGATTTCATCGTCCATGTACCAGAAAGCCGGACGGATGCCCCACGGATCGCGTACCGCAAAAGATTCACCGCTACCGGTCATACCGCAGATCACATAGCCTCCATCCCACTCCTTGCTCGAAGTCTTGAGGACATTGCCCAAGTCAATGCGGTCTTCTATGGCGTGAGTGATATTCATACCCTTCAGACCTTCCTTCTCACATTCCACATAGAGGCGCTCCACCTCACGATCCAAACGGTGTCCCACTTGTTCCAACATAATATATGTGTCGGCATATTTACGCGGATGCTGGCCGTCAGCAGTGATACGTGCGAAAATCTCATCCACATTGGTCATGTTGAAATTGCCGCACAGTGCCAGATTCTTGGCACGCCAATTGTTACGACGCAAGAACGGATGCACGTAGGAGATACCGCTTTTTCCGGTAGTAGAATAACGCAAATGACCCATGTACACCTCTCCGGCAAAGGGAAGGCATTTCTTGGCGTATCCGGCATCATGCAATTGTTCGGGCGCCAAATCCTTGAAATGATTTTGCACCGTACCGAATATCTCTGTTATCGCCCCTGAACCTAAAGCTCTTTCACGGAACATATATTCTTCACCGGGATTGGCCTCCAGTTTGACACAGGCCAGCCCGGCGCCTTCCTGTCCGCGGTTATGTTGTTTTTCCATCAGCAGATACAGCTTGTTCAAGCCATACATCCAGGTTCCATACTTTTCCTGATAATATTCCAGCGGTTTCAGCAGTCGTATCATAGCGACCCCACATTCATGCTTTAACGGTTCCATGCTCTCTCTTTACTCCTTAAATTAATATATCATTTTCAGATTCTTATAAAAACATCCCAAAGGTATGACAAGACCTTCTGTCGTTTTTCCAAACTTACGGCACATCTTTCAAGAATTATGCCGGAAACTTCCGGGAACTTCCTGCATAATCTCCGGCAGCATTGCCTTCTATTCTACTGTTACCGACTTCGCCAGATTTCGTGGCTGATCCACATTTTTCCCTTTGCAAATGGCTACATGGTAGGCCAATAACTGTAAGGGGATCGTAGCTATCAACGGTTCGAGGCACTCTAATGTTTCGGGCAACTCAATGCAATCATCAGCCAACTTGCTGATTACCGTATCTCCTTCTGTGACCAAAGCGATTACTTTTCCCTTCCGCGCTTTAATTTCCTGTATGTTACTCATTATCTTTTCATACATCGCATTATGCGTAGCTACCACAACAACAGGCATTTCGGCATCAATCAATGCGATAGGTCCATGTTTCATCTCAGCTGCAGGATAACCTTCAGCGTGAATATAAGATATCTCCTTCAACTTTAACGCACCTTCCAAAGCTACCGGAAAACTGTAACCTCGTCCCAAATAGAGGAAATTATGTGCATAGGTGAAGATACGCGACAGTTCCGCTATCTTGGGATTACTGATCAGAATCTTTTTTATTTTAGCCGGAATCACAGTCAATTCCCGAATCACTTCCAGGTATTTCTCATCCGTCATGCTCCCTTTCTCTTTTGCCAGGGTCAGCGCCAGCATGGTCAGCACAGTTACCTGTCCGGTAAATGCCTTAGTAGACGCCACTCCTATTTCCGGTCCTACATGAATATAAGAACCGGTATCTGTAATGCGCGGAATGGATGAACCTACCGCATTGCATATACCATAAATAAAAGCTCCTTTCTCTTTCGCCAGTTCTATGGCAGCCAATGTATCGGCCGTCTCGCCCGATTGCGAGATAGCTATTACCACATCATCTTCATGAATCACCGGATCACGATAGCGGAACTCGGAGGCATATTCCACTTCTACCGGAATACGGCAGAAACTTTCTATCAGTTGTTTCCCTATCAATCCGGCATGCCACGAAGTTCCGCAAGCCACAATTACAAAGCGACGAGCCTTGAGCAGACGTTCCTTATGATCAATAACCGCCGACAGTACTACTTTATCACCGTCCGCATTGATGCGTCCACGCATACAGTCGTTAATACAATCGGGTTGTTCGAATATCTCCTTCAACATGAAATGCGGGTATCCTCCTTTCTCCAGCTGTCCCAGATTCATTTCCACCGTACGTACTTCGGGATTTTGAAGCACGTTATCCAAATTGACGACTTCCAGCGCCTTGTCTCTGCGAATCACCGCTATCTCCCCATCTTGCAGATACACCACTTTATCCGTATACTCTACAATCGGAGTAGCATCCGAGGCCAAAAAAAATTCATCCTTCCCTATCCCTACCACCAGCGGACTGCTTTTACGGGCTGTAATAATCTCATCGGGATTATTCTTGTCAAGCACCGCTATGGCGTATGCACCAATCACCTCATGCAGAGCCAACTGAACGGCAGTAAGTAAATCTAAATGGTTGGAAAGCTGGAAAAATTCAATTAGCTGGACAAGAACTTCGGTATCTGTACTACTTTTAAAGATGAACCCTTTTTTTTGTAGTTTTTCTTTCAGGGTAGCGTAGTTTTCAATAATACCATTGTGGATAAGAGCAAGATTCTCGGAAGAAGAAAAATGAGGATGGGCGTTAGCCTGGCAAGGCTCTCCGTGAGTAGCCCATCGGGTGTGGGCAATACCAATTGTACCGGAAACGTCTTTTTGGGAAACAAAAGCTTCTAGGTCTGAGACCTTTCCTTTCGTCTTATAGACGTTCAACCTCCTTTTTTTATCAATCAATGCGACTCCTGCGCTATCATAGCCCCGGTATTCCAACCGCTTCAGGCCTTTTATGAGGACAGGGTAAGCATCTCGTTTTCCAATGTAGCCTACTATTCCACACATAATTTATATAAGTATATGTTCTGATTTGGCTGCAAAGATACAAATATCAATTAACATAAATGCAATAAAAGACCATAAATAATTGACGAAAGCGATAAAAAAGTAAGAATAGAAATCGAAAAGAAATGTTTTATCCGTTTTTAAAATAAATATGAAAACTTACATTATCAAAGCAATTTCGCCAAATCATGTTACGATTTAAAAGTAATAGACAGGCAGAATAAACAATATGTAAGCATCAAAAGCAGAAGAGCATCTTTTTACTAACACAGCTCATTTATTTTATAGCAAAAAGAAATAAATTATCTACCTTTGCAAAACAAACTGAAATACAAATCAACATTATTACAAACTAAAGACAGTCATAATGGTAAAAAGAGAACAAAATGGTCTTTATAATGCAACCAACGAACATGATGCTTGTGGTGTAGGTATGGTAGTCAACATTCATGGCAATAAATCACATGAACTGGTAGACTCCGCATTAAAGGTACTGGAGAACATGCGCCATCGAGGTGCGGAAGGAGCTGACAACAAGACCGGCGACGGCGCGGGAATTATGCTACAAATCCCCCACGAATTCATCCTCTTGCAAGGTATCCCCGTACCCGAGAAGGGAAAATACGGAACCGGACTAATATTTCTGCCAAAAGATGAAAAAGAACAAGCCGGTATCCTAAGTATTATGATTGAAGAAATAGAACGGGAAGGACTGACACTGATGCATCTGCGCAATGTGCCCACTAATCCCAATTGCTTGGGCAAAGACGCACGAGCCACCGAACCGGATATCAAACAGGTGTTCATCACCGGAGTGACTGATGTGGAAAACTTGGAACGTACCCTTTATGTTATCCGTAAAAAGATTGAAAAACGTGTCCGGCATAAAGATTTCTATATCGTTTCACTATCGGGCAAAAACATTATATATAAAGGGATGCTTTCGTCCATGCAGGTACGCGAGTACTTCCCGGACTTAACACAACCTTACTTTACCAGTGGACTGGCATTGGTACACTCCCGCTTCAGCACCAACACATTTCCTACATGGAGTCTGGCACAGCCTTTCCGTCTGTTGGCGCATAATGGTGAAATCAATACCATCCGCGGCAACCGAGGATGGATGGAAGCACGCGAAAGTGTCCTCTCCTCTCCGGCATTGGGGAATATCAAAGCCATCCGCCCCATTATTCAGCCAGGTATGAGCGACAGTGCCTCACTGGACAATGTGCTTGAATTTTTTGTGATGTCGGGATTGAGTCTGCCCCATGCCATGGCGATGCTGGTTCCCGAATCATTCAATGATAAAAATCCTATCAGTGAAGAGTTGAAAGCGTTTTACGAATATCACTCCATCCTAATGGAACCTTGGGACGGACCTGCCGCGTTGCTGTTCAGTGACGGACGCTTTGCCGGAGGAATGTTGGACCGCAACGGCCTCCGCCCTGCCCGTTACCTCATCACCAACAATGACATGATGGTAGTGGCCAGCGAAGTAGGCGTGATGGATTTCGAACCGGGAGAGATTAAAGAAAAAGGACGTCTGCAACCGGGAAAAATACTGATGATTGACACTGAACAGGGTAAAATATATTATGACGGAGAACTGAAAGAACAATTGGCATCAGCCCGTCCTTATCGCACCTGGCTGTCTACCAACCGCATCGAACTCGATACCTTGAAAAGCGGGCGCAAGATAGACAACCGGATAGCCGGTTATGACCGTATGTTACGCACCTTCGGCTTCTCGCGTGAAGATATAGAACGTACCCTCATACCAATGTGTAACACAGGGGCCGAACCTGTCGCCTCTATGGGTAACGACACGCCGCTGGCAGTTCTCTCGGACAAACCGCAGTTACTGTTCAACTACTTCCGCCAACAATTCGCACAGGTTACCAATCCGGCTATCGACCCTATCCGTGAAGAATTAGTCATGTCGCTCACCGAATACATCGGCGCCGTAGGAATGAACATTTTAGTACCCAGCGAAAGCCATTGCAAAATGGTACGTCTGCCCCATCCCGTACTAAATAACACCCAACTGGACATTCTCTGCAATATCCGATATAAAGGATTCAATACCGTGAAACTCCCCATCCTATTCGAGGTGAGCAAAGGAAAAGCCGGACTACAGGAAGCGCTGAGTAATTTGTGCAAACAGGCCGAGCAATCCGTGACCGACGGAGTAAACTATATCATTCTAAGCGACCGTTCTGTTGATGCGGCTCATGCCGCCATCCCGTCACTGCTGGCGGTAAGCGCTGTTCATCATCACCTCATCTCGGTTCAGAAACGCGTACAAACCGCATTGATTGTAGAAAGCGGCGAGATTCGCGAAGTGATGCACGCCGCCCTGTTACTGGGATATGGTGCCAGTGCCATCAATCCGTACATGGCCTTTGCCGTACTGGATGAACTAGTGAGAAAAGGCGATGTGCAGATGAATTACGAAACGGCCGAAAAGAATTATATCAAAGCCATCTGCAAGGGCTTGTTTAAAATCATGAGCAAGATGGGTATCTCTACGATCCGTTCCTATCGGGGCGCGAAGATTTTTGAAGCCGTAGGGGTCAGTGAGGAATTATTGAGAAGCTATTTCGGCACACAGACATCCAGCATCGGAGGTATTCGTCTGGAAGAAGTCGCCAAAGATGCCATCGCCCTGCACGATGCCGGATTCTCTCCGAAAGAAGTGAGCGACATTTTACCGCATAACGGACTGTTCTCTTTCCGCAAAGACGGAGAACGGCACGCCTGGAATCCGGAAACCATCTCCACCCTGCAACTGGCCACCCGGCTGGGCAGCTACAAGAAGTTCAAGGAATTCACCTCCATGGTAGATGGAAAAGAGTCACCCCTCTTCCTGCGCGACTTCTTCGGACACAAACGAAACCCCATTGATATTGAAAAGGTGGAGCCGGTAGAAAACATCGTGAAACATTTCGTGACAGGAGCCATGTCCTTCGGCGCTATCAGCAAGGAGGCACATGAGGCGCTGGCACTGGCCATGAACAAACTGGGCGCACGCAGCAATACGGGTGAAGGAGGTGAGGACAGCGACCGCATTACCGGCACTTACCAGGGTATCTCACTTTGCAGCAAGACCAAGCAGATAGCATCGGGACGCTTCGGAGTCACCGCCGAATACCTGGTCCATGCCGAAGAGATCCAGATAAAGGTGGCCCAAGGCGCCAAGCCGGGAGAAGGAGGACAACTGCCGGGATTCAAGGTAGATGAGGTGATTGCCAAAACCCGCCACTCCATTCCGGGCATCTCGCTCATTTCCCCTCCACCCCACCATGACATTTATTCCATCGAAGATTTGGCCCAGTTGATATTCGACCTGAAAAACGTAAACCCACAGGCACGAATCAGTGTGAAACTGGTAGCCGAAAGCGGGGTGGGAACCATCGCCGCCGGCGTGGCCAAAGCGAAAGCCGATCTGATTGTCATCTCGGGAGCTGAAGGAGGAACCGGAGCGTCACCTGCCTCAAGTATGCGGTATGCAGGTATCTCGCCCGAAATAGGACTGAGCGAGACGCAACAGACCTTGGTGTTGAACGGACTCCGCGGACAAGTGAAACTGCAAGTGGACGGACAGTTGAAAACCGGACGGGATATTATCAACATGGCCTTGCTGGGTGCGGAAGAATTCGGTTTCGGTACCACCGCATTGATTGTACTGGGATGCGTCATGATGCGCAAGTGCCACACCAACACCTGTCCCGTAGGCGTGGCCACCCAAGACCCCGAACTCCGCAAACATTTCCGTGGGCATTATAAATATGTAGTGAATTATTTCACTTTCCTGGCACAGGAAGTACGCGAATATTTGGCCGAAATGGGATTCACCCGGTTGGAGGATATCATTGGACGGACAGACCTGATTGAAATACAACAAGCGCCAAGTGAGAAGAAATCCTCACTATTGGATTTCAGCAGACTGCTACACCGGGTGGACAACGGAGCTGCCATACACCATGTCATGGAACAGAAGCACGACATTGCCCATGTGAAGGATGTGACCATACTGGCCGCCGCCAGGGATGCCATAGAAAACGGAAAAGAAATTTCCCTGGAATACACCATCGCCAATACGGACCGTTCGGTAGGCGCCATGCTGGCAGGAGCGGTTGCCAAGAAATACGGGCAGGCAGGACTTCCGGAACAGACCATCCACATCAAATTCAAAGGTTCGGCAGGCCAAAGTTTCGGTGCGTTCCTGACCCACGGCATCAGTTTCAAGCTGGAAGGCGAAGCGAATGACTATCTGGGAAAAGGACTGAGCGGCGGACGCATTGCGGTACTGCCCCCCGTGCGCAGCAATTTCGATGCGGAAAAGAATACCATCGCCGGAAACACCCTGCTGTATGGCGCTACTGACGGCGAGGTGTATATCAACGGACGAGTGGGTGAACGCTTCGCAGTCCGCAATTCCGGAGTGACAGCCGTGGTAGAAGGTGTAGGCGACCACTGTTGCGAATATATGACTGGAGGACGAGTTGTGGTACTGGGAGAAACCGGACGGAATTTCGCTGCCGGGATGAGTGGCGGTGTGGCTTATGTATGGGACAAAAACCACAACTTCGATTATTTCTGCAACATGGAAATGGTGGAGCTCTCGCTTATCGAGGAGGCATCTTACCGGAAGGAACTGCATGAACTGATCCGCCAGCATTACCTCTATACCAGCTCCAAACTGGCACGAACGATGTTGGACAACTGGAACCGCTATGTAGATGAATTTATCCAGATAGTCCCCATCGAATACAAACGAGTATTGCAAGAAGAACAAATGCGCAAGCTGCAACAAAAAATAGCTGATGTACAAAGAGATTATTAATACATCACACAAATTATCAACAAAGAAATACAACAAAAATATGGGAAATCCAAAAGCATTTTTAACCATTCCGCGCCAAGAAGCGGGCTACCGTCCCATTCACGACCGGATATCAGACTATAGTGAGGTGGAACAGACCCTGAACAGCCGTGACCGGAAACTTCAAGCTTCACGCTGCATGGACTGCGGTGTTCCTTTCTGCCACTGGGCTTGTCCGTTGGGCAACAAGCAACCCGAATTTCAGGACGCCCTCTACAAAGGCAAATGGGAAGAAGCCTACAAGATATTGAACGAAACCAACGATTTTCCTGAATTCACAGGCCGTATCTGTCCCGCCCTCTGCGAGAAGAGCTGTGTGCTGAAACTGAGCATGGACTCCCCCGTCACCATCCGCGAGAATGAAGCGGCCATTGCCGAAGCAGCCTTCCGCGAAGGTTATATCAGCCCCCGGCACATTGAACGCAACGGACGGAAAGTAGCCATTATCGGCGCCGGGCCTGCAGGACTGGCTACTGCCAACCAGCTCAACGGAAAAGGGTACACAGTGACCGTCTTCGACAAGAATGAGGCTCCCGGCGGCCTGCTACGTTACGGCATCCCCAACTTCAAGCTGCACAAGCCCATCATCGACCGCCGTATCCGGGTGATGGAAGAAGAAGGCATCCACTTCAAAATGAACAACGATGTGGATGTGCGGCAACTCCCCGAAGGTTTTGACGCCTACTGCATCTGCACCGGAGCTCCGACCGCCCGTGACCTCCCTGTCCCCGGACGCGAACTGAAAGGCATCCACCCGGCACTGGACATGCTGGCGCAACAAAACCGTATCCTTGCCGGCATGACGTTCCCGAAAGAACAACTGGTTACTGCCAAAGGTAAGAAAGTACTAATCATCGGCGGAGGTGACACCGGCAGCGACTGCATCGGAACCAGTAACCGTCAGGGTGCTGCAAGCGTCACCCAAATCGAAATCATGCCCCAACCGCCCGTAGGACAAAATCCAGCCACTCCATGGCCCCAATTCCCCCTTGTGCTGAAAACCACCTCTTCCCACGAAGAAGGATGCAGCCGCCGGTGGTCTCTCGCCACTCATAAGTTTCTCGGCAAAAACGGTAAAGTCTGCGGTGTGGAAGTGGAACAGGTGGAATGGATTCCCGGTCCCGACGGCGGCCGCCCTGTCATGAAGCCCACCGGAAAGGTGGAAGTGATTGAAGCCGACCTGGTTCTTCTGGCAATGGGATTCCTAAAGCCCGAACATCCCCAATTCGCCGAAAACGTATTCGTAGCCGGCGATGCAGCAAGCGGAGCCAGCCTAGTGGTACGCGCCATTGCCAGCGGACGGAAAGCGGCAACGGACATAGACAGTTATCTCAATAAATAAATCAACAAATACAATTATGTGTGGAATCGTAGGAATATTCAAGATAAAGCAACAAACGCAGGAACTGCGTCAGAAGGCATTGAAAATGTCACAAAAGCTCCGCCACCGCGGGCCGGACTGGAGCGGCATCTACGTAGGCGACTCTGCCATCCTGGCCCATGAACGCCTCTCCATCGTAGACCCTCAAAGCGGAGGGCAACCCCTATATAGTCCCGACCGGAAACAAATCCTCGCCGTGAACGGAGAAATCTACAACCATCGGGATGTTCGTGCAAAGTACGCCGGAAAATATGATTTCCAAACCGGAAGCGACTGCGAAGTCATCCTTGCCCTTTACCGTGACAAAGGTATTCACTTCCTCGAAGACCTGAACGGCATCTTTGCCTTCGCCCTTTATGATGAGGAGAAAGACGATTTCCTCATTGCCCGCGACCCCATCGGAGTCATACCTTTATATATAGGTAAGGATAAGGACGGCAAAATATACTGCGCCAGCGAGTTGAAAGCCCTCGAAGGGTTCTGTGATGAATACGAACCCTTCCTTCCCGGCCATTACTATTGGGGAAAAGAAGGCAAGATGACCCGCTGGTACGTCCGCGACTGGTTTGAATACGAAGCCGTGAAAAACAACAATGCCTATTCCCAGGACATACACGACGGACTGGAAGAGGCCGTTAAACGCCAACTGATGAGTGATGTGCCCTACGGCGTACTTCTTTCCGGCGGTCTGGACAGTTCCGTCATCTCTGCCATTGCCAAGAAATATGCAGGCAAACGGGTAGAAACCGACAATAAAAAAGATGCCTGGTGGCCTCAGCTCCATTCCTTTGCTATCGGTCTGGAAGGTGCGCCCGACCTGATAAAAGCCCGCGAAGTGGCCCGCTTTATCGGAACCGTGCATCATGAAATCCACTATACCATCCAAGAAGGATTGGACGCTATCCGCGACGTCATTTACTACATCGAGACTTACGATGTCACCACCGTTCGCGCCTCTACCCCGATGTATTTGCTGGCACGCGTCATTAAAAGCATGGGAATCAAAATGGTGCTGAGTGGCGAAGGGGCTGATGAAGTGTTCGGCGGCTATCTCTATTTCCACAAAGCTCCTACAGCCCAAGCCTTTCATGAAGAGACCGTGCGTAAACTAGGCAAGCTCCACCTCTATGACTGCCTCCGTGCCAATAAATCCCTCGCAGCGTGGGGAGTGGAAGGCCGAGTGCCTTTCCTGGACAAAGAATTTCTGGACATAGCCATGCGCCTCAATCCCGAAGCAAAGATGTGCCCCGGAAATACCATTGAAAAGAAAGTCGTTCGCAAAGCCTTTGCAGACATGTTGCCCGACAGTGTAGCATGGCGACAGAAAGAGCAGTTCAGCGACGGCGTGGGCTATAGTTGGATTGATACACTGAAAGCCCTTACCGCCGAAGCCATCAGTGACGAGCAAATGGCGCACGCAGCCGAACGGTTTCCTATCAATACACCGCAAAACAAGGAAGAATATTACTATCGCAGCATCTTCCAGGAGCACTTTCCCAGTGAAAGCGCAGCCCGCAGCGTGCCAAGCGTACCCAGTGTGGCATGTTCTACCGCCGAGGCCCTTGCATGGGACGCCGCCTTCAAGAACATGAACGAACCAAGCGGACGGGCCGTGAAGGGAGTGCACGAAGAAGCATACGATTCATAATATGGCAACGTGAATTCGATTCCGACAAATTCATGCATATCTTTAACGCTTCTCTTACAGCATTCATTAAATGAAGAGATGCTTTGCACCCCGAACTTTTGCGCAGCCTTGCCTCCGAAAAGAGGAAGGCTGCGCGGTGCTTTTGCCAACGTTTTCGAAATAGAGTGGAAAAAACAGCCCTTTCCATGCTGGGTATCAGAAAAAATGGTGTAACTTTGTATAGCTATAAAAAAGAGAAGAAGAAAGATGGAAACAAAGAAAGCGCCTCAAATCCCTTACGGCATCTCGGACTTTGTGCGGATGCGGACTGAAAATTATTATTATGTGGACAAGACCATGTATTTGCCCCTGATTGAAGATACAGCCAGCTATATCTTTATGATACGTCCGCGCCGTTTCGGAAAAAGCCTTTTCCTAAGCATGATGAAAGCCTACTATAACATCTTGCAAAAAGACCGTTTCGAAGAGTTATTCGGCGGACTATGGATTGGTAAGAATTCCACCGACCAGCGCAACCGTTTCCAAGTGATTTATTTTGATTTCTCAAAGGCAGGGGGGGCATTAGAGAGACTGGAAGAATGTTTTGAAACTTATTGCAATGTTGTCCTCGACCTGTTCATAAAGGATTACGCTTCTTATTATTATGATGATTTTGAAGAAAAGCGCTGTATCTAGCTCAAGGAACCACGTTACATAAAGTCCTGATACAGTTCAAAGGATGGGAAGTGGTGAGAAGTGAAAAAGATACACATTAAAAACACAATTAACAGATAAAATAATGAAAACACCTTTTATTCCTAAATTGATTCTCTTTTTTATCCTATTTTTTCTTTATTCTGCTGGACATGCACAACAACGGGATTCAGTAACCATATGCGGACAAGTAACAGATTATAACGGACAACCCATTGACAGTTGTTCCATCTTTTGGCAAAGCCCCTCTTTTGATGACATTAAACAAGCCATCACTGACAAAAACGGATACTACACCACCCGTATTCCTAAAGGAAAGTATCAAAGTATGGGAGCTATCAATATGTCTACCTACCCACATACCGTAAAACCCGGACTAGCGGAAAAAGACCAACGTCTCGAATTTTGGGCATGGAATTTCATTGCCGATCGTGATACCACTCTCAACATTCGCTATCATCGTATGGAAGTCTATGGACTACGTATTTTCCACATCCCTGGAGGCATGCCCACCTATCAGATATATGTTCGCCCCATGAGTCTGACCCGTACCCTGCAATGGCAAAAAGAAGAAAAATCCTCACTTGTACATGCACAGGATTTTAGCAAGATTGAGCAAACAGGTTTAAGCAAACAAGCCAAAGGCGTTTTGCTGGCACCATCGGCTGACAAACTAAAAGCTATCGTTTGGATAGATGGAGAAGAAGTACCTGTTCTGATGAAACAAGAGATAAAAGAGTACTTCGATGCTACCGAATACGGCAATGCCTATCTGCTGACCGTGGATATGCCCAGACACCAGAAAAATATTCTCCCCTACCGAATATTTAAAGTAGAGTTAACAGATTTAGAGAATGGTGACCGTGGAGAAGGGCTTTATTATATGGAAAAAGAGAACTATATAAAATAAAAAGAAGCGGTATTCTACCGCTTCTTGAGCCGAAACCGGGACTCGAACCCGGGACCTATTCATTACGAATGAATTGCTCTACCAACTGAGCCATTTCGGCAACTGTTTTTTCTGCAATATCGGGTGCTTTTCTGAAAAAGCGTTGCAAATATATATCTTTCTTTCGAAATAAAGAAACTAAAAGCGGATAATTTTTCAGTTATCCGATTTTGTTATGTCAATTGATGCCGGATTTATTGGTAGGCTTCTTCATGTATCCCTTTCATGGCCCATCCGCTTGGTTCGTTTATGTTCTTGAAAGCGGTATCCCACGTAAGAGCTTCAACGGTAGAATTGTTTTCTTTTATGTAAAGATTATAACATCAAGGCGTAAAAACTATTTTACACTAATTGCTCTCCTCATCAAATACCCGTGATATACTGAAATTTACCCACTCCATACCCAAACAATTCAATATCCGTCAAAGTTTGATGGTCTTTACCTTACCCGGAATGATGGTCAGATGCACCGTTCCATCCTTTTCTATCTCCACCTTCTGATATCTGGCCTCCACCACCACTTTTCCATCCAGCGCCATCACCCCCCACTGGCAGGCATTCCCTTCAAAAGCACAATAACCGCCTACAGGAATACAGATATTCCGGTAACAAGGAGGCACTACGATGCGATCTCCCCATTTCAGCCCCCACTTCATCCCCATCCGGAAAGGAAGGACATCTTTTATTTCCTCCAGCCTCTTCCGCCTTTTCTCTTCCTCATTCTGTTGCCGTTCCCGCTGTACGCTCTCCGCACGCCGCCCGGCTTCCTTCCTCAGACCTTCCACCACGGAGGCAAAATCCGCTTCGCCCGCCTTAGGAGCATTACAAGCTATATACCGCTTCCCCTTTCCTTTCTCCACATGATAATAGCTTCCTTCCCCGTCCATCACCACAATGCTCCGATCCGCCAAACAGCCACAACACCAGTACACCTCTTCATCATCCCCTTCCAGCACGCAGGCGAAGACATCAAATATAGTAGACCACACAGGATCAACTAGCCGGAAAGACTTCGGAACACGGTAATCCGGTATCTTCAAGTAGAAACCATAAAAACAAAGACTGTCTTTGTGCAAACCATGC
>NZ_JBCOCI010000047.1:0-30727 GCF_040929485.1 Phocaeicola sp. RTP21198st1_B8_RTP21198_201120
ATGCCCCGTGACACCCGCTATAAACTCATTCAGGCTTTGGAAATGTGTCACAACAAAAACCAAAGCAATCCGCCTAAGAAACATGGCAATATGCCTTTATGATAAAAATCAAGATTCTGCCACAGATTATTCAGATTGACACCAGCCCAATATTAAACAGTTGGTTCTCAATGGAAATAACCGGTGAAAATCTGCGTAGCCTGTGGCGGAAAAGCTTTTTACCTCGTCTCTTTGCTATTCTTTATTCAGCCATGCATTGATCTGTGTCTTGATTTCTTCTTGTGTGTCGGTGTCAAAGCTGCCGATACGGGTGGTATGGCTGCCGCCGGGTAACACATAAACTTTTATGTTTTTCTTGTTCTTCAGCCAAGTAACGCCCGAAGCTGTCCAAGGATCATTGCCGCCATAAATATAGATCATTTCGGGATCATTCTCTTTCAGGAATTTTACTACCTTATTATATAGTGTCTTGTCAAATTTGAGATTTGACAGTTCGGGCGGTAACATTACCTTATGAAGATAGTTACGGCTACTCTTTATCGTCAGATACTTTTTGAAAGGTTTGATGTCATATCCGTAATACCCCAGTTCTTTGGCTGCTTGCACATTGAAAGAAGGGTAGGGAGATTGTTCGGAGAAATAATCCGGCTCACAAATAGCCATGAAATGCTTGAATAGAGTGTGATCATCGGCATCTGTTTCCGGAATTTTATTTACAGGAGTTCCCCATTGCCATAGGGCAAATGAGTATTCCAATACATTGAAGTCGTATACTTCGGCTATAGGAATGCGGAAGGTATATCCTTTATCTGAGCAATATTTTTCGAACATCGGCAACAGCTGGTTTTTGCGTTTAAGTACTTCCAGTTGAAAGTTTTCAACTCGTTTCCGGTTTTCGGGAGTCGAAACTTTATTGGCAATGAACGGTTCGTGACGGCCGTCCTCCAATGATTGGTTGAGGGGGGCTACGTAAGGTACGGAGATATCCACATCATCAGGAAAGTAAGTGCGATAGAACATCGTAGTCTGTCCGCCTTTGCTGATTCCAGTAGCTATCCATTTCTGATCGTATAGTTGTTTCAAAGTCGTGGTTACATGATGCAAATCATACAGTGAATTTTCAACCGTGAGATAATCCCAGTTGCAGGGCTTCGGCATGGACTCACCAAAGTAACGGTATTCCACGAATACCAGATTGGCGTTGAATAATTTGGATAACTCTTCTTGATAACGCGGATGGGTGGCATAATGGGCGGCATAGCCTTCGGTAACCAGTACAGTGGGGCGGTCAAAACCTACATGCGAGAGAATAACCCTTTGCTTAAAATTCCCTGCTTCGGGGTGATGCGGATCCAATAGTTGATTAATGAAGAATACATATTTCTCCGGATAGGCATCACTTTGCATTGGTTTAATGTCACTGATGTCCGGAAGATTTTGAAGTCTTTTCTGTAATTCAGTGGGAGGAGCTGTGGCCTGGGTTATTTGTAAAGGCAACAAGACGGCCAGTATTGCCCATAACATAAAAGAGTGTGTGTGTTTCATTGTTTATAAATGGTTTAATAACTAATTGGCAACAAAAATAGCATTTTATTTCGATATTGTCGGGTAATCTTTTATCTTTGTGTTACTTAATAAAGCCGAGAAATATGTTTTTTCTTCATCGTATATGGAATTGGTGCAGTCGCTTCCGTCACCGTTGTGGTTACGGAGTACACTCTCCGTCTGATTTTTTTCTGATTACTTCTGTCGTTTATGAAAAATATCACTATTATGCTTATCGGGTATTGAAGGAAAGAGGATTTCCTGCTTATTTGCCACATTATCGAAGAAAAGTGAACCGTTTACTATTCCGGTTGGTTAATTATTTCAGACCAAAGTCATTGATTGAAGTGGGAATTGGTAATGGGGCATCCATAGGATATATGCGGGCTGCGTGTCATACCATGGATTCCATCACCTTGAAAGGCAGGGATTGGACAAAGACTTCTCGACAACTGGAGGAGAAACTGTCGGAGGTGCATACATTAGATTGTCTGCATATAGGGCATACTCCTTTTTATAAAGAAGTTTTTGAACTGGTACTTCCTTATGCCGGACCTCGTAGTTGTTTTATTGTCGGAGGAATTCATGAATCGAGGGAAAAACGGAAATGGTGGGAGCAAATTGTAACCAGTGAGTCGACGGGTATCACTTTTGATTTGTATGACATAGGATTGGTCTTTTTTGATAAAGCAAGATATAAACAGCATTATATTGTAAATTTTTTATAACCAGAACCATGAAGAAAAGCATGATATACACCAAAACAGGTGATAAGGGAACCACATCATTGGTAGGTGGTACTCGGGTGCCGAAAACACATATACGGCTTGAAGCCTATGGCACAGTGGATGAGTTGAACTCGTATTTGGGATTGTTGCAAACGTATTTGACGGATGAGGAGGATAAGCAAATCATTTTTCGTGTACAAAATAAATTATTCTCTGTCGGTTCGTATCTGGCAACGGATCAGACACAAATCGATTTGCGTATGGAAAGTCGTATAGAGGATGAAGACATCCGGATGTTGGAGCAGGCAATTGACGTAATTGACAATGAGCTTCCTCCTTTGAATGCTTTTATTCTGCCGGGAGGTGACCGTGGAGCAGCCGTTGGACATATTTGCCGGACGGTGTGTCGCCGTGCCGAGCGACGTATTCTTGCATTGGCTGAAGAATGTGACATAGATGCCCGTGTAACAGCATTTGTCAACCGTTTATCTGATTATTTATTCATTTTGACCCGAAAGTTAAATCATTTAACTAAAACAGATGAAATTTTTTGGGATAAAAGTTGCAAATGAAATAATTTATTATACTTTTGCGGCTAATTAGAGAACAAAAGAAAAGTATTTACTTAAAAAATAAGAAAACTATGTACTGGACATTAGAATTGGCCTCGAAGTTAGAGGATGCTCCCTGGCCTGCTACAAAGGATGAGTTGATTGACTATGCAATGCGTTCGGGCGCTCCGTTGGAAGTAATCGAAAACTTGCAGGAGATGGAAGATGAAGGCGAAATCTATGAAAGTATAGAAGATATTTGGCCGGATTATCCGAGCAAAGAGGATTTCTTTTTCAACGAAGAAGAATATTAGAAAGAGAGCATAGCGGACAGAATAAAAAATTCTGTCCGTTTTTTGTTTGATATTTCTTTTTGGAAGGGGGTATTGGAAAGCGTAATGTAACTTTCCTGAGAGATTGAACATTATACATGGAAAAAGTGTTTATCTTTGTGGCGTAAACTAAAAATAGACAAACATGAAAAAGATTATTAGTGTATTAATGGTAGCTGTATGTTTGATGATGGCTGCTCCTGCTCAGGCTCAGTTGCACTTTGGAGTAAAAGGTGGCTTGAACCTGTCAAAGGTTAGTTTCTCGAAATCAGATTTAAAAGGAGATAATAAAACCGGTTGGTTCATTGGTCCGATGGCTGAATTCACCCTGCCCATTATTGGGATTGGTGCGGATGTTGCGGCTTTGTATTCACAGACAGAATTGGCTGCAAAGGGATATTCCACCGATGCAAAACTGAAAACGATTGAGATTCCGGTAAATTTGAAATGGTCTTTCGGACTTGGAAGTATGTTGGGTGCTTATATTGCTGCCGGGCCTCAGTTCGGTTTCAATATTGGTAATAAGAAAGGATTTATGAATTATGATCTGAAGAAGAACAACACCAGCTTCAATGTGGGGGCAGGTGTGAAACTGATCCGCCATTTACAGCTTGGCGTGAATTATAATTTTGCTTTGGGGCATACTGCCACTCTTTATGCTGACCCTAATATAATCCTTGATGGTAAACCACTTACTCAGGATGTGAAGATAAAGAACAACACTTGGCAAGTTTCTTTGGCATACTTGTTCTAGACAACCTTATTTAATAAAAGATAAAAAGGAGGCATTCTTTACTGAATGCCTCCTTTTTTGTAATTTTGCACCATGAAAAAATTCGTAGATGTCATAGTTCCATTACCTATTGCCAACCAATACACTTATTCCCTTCCTCAGGAGATGGAAGAGATGGTACAGATTGGTTGTCGGGTGATTGTTCCGTTTGGAAAGAAAAAGTTCTATACGGCAATAGTGGCAAATGTACATTATGCGGCCCCGGAGGGGTATGAAACGAAGGATATAGCTGAAGTGCTAGATTCATCTCCGGTACTGTTACCGAAACAATATGAGTTCTGGCAATGGCTGGCGGAATATTATCTTTGTACATTAGGAGATGTGTACAAGGCGGCTATCCCTTCGGGTATGAAACTGGAAAGCGAAACGTTGGTGGAATATAATCCCGATTTTGAGACCACCGCACCGTTACCGGAGAAAGAGCAGAAAATTCTAGATTTGTTGAGTCGGGATACAGAACAGTGTGTAACCCAGTTGGAAAAAAACAGCGGACTGAAAAATGTGTTGACTGTCATCAAGTCTTTGTTGGACAAAGAAGCCATTTTTGTCAAGGAGGAACTGAAACGTAATTACAAACCGCGTACTGAGGCGAGGGTGAGATTGGTGAACGGAGAAGCGGATGAGGCTTACTTACAACGGCTGTTCAATGAATTGTCACGTGCTCCTAAACAATTGATGATATTAATGAAGTATGTGGAATTGTCCGGTTGGGTAACCAAAGGGTATGCTTTAAAGGAAGTAACAAAGAAAGAGCTGCTTGAAAAGTCAGGAGGTTCTGTTGCCGTTTTTAACGGATTGGTCGAAAAGAAAGTCTTTGAGGTCTATCATCAGGAGATAGGACGTTTGGATAAAGGAATTTTGGATACCGGTGATATTAATCCGCTGAATATTGCGCAGCAACAGGCCTATAGCAACATTCTTCAATGCTTCAGAGAGAAAAATGTGTGTCTTCTGCATGGTGTTACATCCAGTGGCAAGACGGAAATTTATATCCACCTCATTCAGGAGGTGCTGAAAACAGGAAAGCAAGTCTTATATTTGCTTCCGGAAATTGCACTGACCACTCAGATAACTGAGCGTTTGAAAAGGGTGTTCGGACATCGGCTGGGTATTTATCATTCCAAGTTTCCGGACGCTGAGCGGGTGGAGATATGGCAGAAACAGTTGGGAGAGAAGAGCTATGACGTGATTCTCGGAGTCCGTTCCTCTATTTTTCTGCCTTTTCGTAATTTGGGGCTGGTCATCATAGATGAGGAACACGAGAAT
The DNA here is from genome assembly GCF_040929485.1 of Phocaeicola sp. RTP21198st1_B8_RTP21198_201120. NCBI lineage: Bacteria > Pseudomonadati > Bacteroidota > Bacteroidia > Bacteroidales > Bacteroidaceae > Phocaeicola > Phocaeicola sp. RTP21198st1_B8_RTP21198_201120. The sequence continues at coordinate 5,216 of NZ_JBCOCI010000047.1, forward strand.
ACGTATAAACAGCAAGACCCCGCCCCACGTTACCATGCCCGTAGTTCAGCCATCATGCTGGCTTCTATGTTCAAGGCGAAAGTGCTGTTGGGAACGGCTACTCCTGGTGTGGAAACTTACTTTAATGCTACCTCGGGAAAGTATGGCTTGGTAGAATTGAAAGAAAGATATAAAGATATCCGGCTTCCTCATATAGAACTGGTTGACATTAAGGAACTGGCGCATCAAAAGCGGATGCAGGGGCCTTTCTCACCGGTGCTGGTCAAGCAGATAAAAGAGGCATTGGAGCGTAAGGAGCAGGTTATCCTGTTTCAGAACCGTCGCGGTTTCGCTCCAATGATAGAATGTCATACCTGCGGCTGGGTTCCTAAATGCAAGAACTGTGATGTGAGTCTGACGTATCATAAGGGGCTGAACCAGCTGACTTGCCATTACTGCGGATATACCTATCAAGTTCCCCGTTCCTGCCCGGCGTGCGGTGGAGTGGAATTGATGCATCGCGGTTTCGGTACAGAGCGTATAGAAGATGATATAAAACTGATATTCCCCGAGGCGAAAGTCGCCCGGATGGACTTGGATACCACCCGTACCCGTACCGCATACGAGAAAATTATCACGAATTTTGAACTGGGCAAGACGGACATTCTGATTGGTACTCAGATGGTATCCAAAGGATTGGACTTTGATCATGTCAGTGTGGTGGGGATTCTGAATGCTGATACGATGTTGAACTTCCCGGACTTCCGGAGCTATGAGCGTGCTTTCCAACTGATGGCCCAAGTGGCAGGACGTGCCGGGCGTAAAAATAAGCAAGGACTGGTCATCCTTCAGACCAAATCGCCGGATTTGCCTGTTATTCATCAAGTGATACATAATGATTATGAACAATTATACTACGATCAATTGGCAGAACGGCAGATGTTTAAGTATCCGCCTTACTATCGTTTGATTTATGTATATTTGAAACATCGCAAAGAAGATGTTCTGGATCTGGCGGCGGATACCATGGCAGCACAGCTCCGTTCCGGATTGGGCGACAGGGTATTGGGCCCGGACAAACCACCGGTTGCCCGTATCCAGACCTTATTTATAAAGAAAATGATTGTGAAAGTGGAGCAGAATGCTTCTATAAAGAAAGTGCGTGATTATCTGCTTGCCGTGCAACGTGCTATATTGGAAGATGAACGTTTTCGTTCGTTGTTAGTATATTATGATGTAGATCCACAATAACCGGTCCATGTTTTGGACGATAATAGAAAAGATAAACGAAAATAAAGATGAAGATAGAATTAGACGTACATACCCATACCATTGCCAGCGGGCATGCATTCAGTACTTTACAAGAAATGGCGCAAGCTGCCGCCGGTAAGGGATTGAAAGTTTTAGGGATAACGGAACATTCGCCCGGTATTCCCGGTACTTGCCATCCTATTTATTTTAGAAACTTGCATGTGGTTCCCCGCCGGATGTATGGGGTGGAGCTGTTGCTGGGGGCTGAGATTAATATTCTGGATGGTAAAGGAAACCTTGATTTGGACGAGGACTATATGAAGATGCTTGATATCCGTATTGCAGGTATCCACTCTTTGTGTTATGAATATGGAACGATAGAAGAAAACACTCATGGAATGGTGCAGGCTATCAGCAATCCTTTTATTCATATTATCAGTCACCCCGGAGACGGTACGGCGGCGTTGCATTTTGAACCGATGGTATTGGCAGCCAAAGAACACCATACTTTATTGGAAATAAATAACAGTTCTTTAAAACCCACCCGTAACAAGCCCGATGCCCGTGAGAACAACCTCACCATTCTCCGTTTATGCAAGAAATATGAAGTTCCGGTCATCTTGGGAAGTGACGCGCATATTTCGTTTGATATAGCCCGTTACGATAATTTGTATGAATTGTTGCAGCTTACCGGGTTTCCTGAAGAGCTGATCATGAACCGTGATGTGAAATCATTTAAAGAATATCTCCATTTGTAGATTATATATGAAAAGAATACTTTTTGTCTGCCTTGGTAATATTTGCAGGTCTTCTTCGGCAGAAGAAGTGATGCGTACTCTCATAAAGAAAGAAGGACTGGAACACGAGATAGAGGTGGATTCTGCCGGAATCCTGAGTTATCATAGAGGGGAATTGCCCGACAGCCGTATGCGGATGCATGCTTCCCGTCGCGGTTACAATCTGACCCATCGTTCCCGTCCTGTCTGTACGGAAGATTTCTATCATTTTGATATGATCATCGGTATGGACGACCGTAATATAGAGGACTTGATGGAACGTGCCCCCGACCTGGAAACGGAAAAGAAAATCCATCGCATGACAGATTATTGCCGCACCAAGGTGGCAGACTATGTTCCCGACCCTTACTATGGCGGTGCGCAAGGGTTCGAGAACGTGCTTGATATATTGGAAGATGCTTGTGCTGGATTACTTACTTCTTTAGTTCCGGATAACTGATACGAGTATGATACATCGTTTTCAGCTTTTCTTTAAACAGCGCTTTAACTGTTGCTATATCCTTGAACGTAATAGGGCATTCTTTGAAATACCCTTCAGATACCTGTGTGTCAATAATCTTATCTACCAGTGTGCTGATGCTTTCTTCCGTGTACTCCGGCAGGCTGCGTGAAGCCGCTTCTACAGAGTCTGCCATCATCAGGACGGCCTGTTCTTTGGTGAACGGGTTCGGACCGGGGTAGCGGAACTTTTCCTGGTCCACTTCTTCGTCAGGATGTTCGTTTTTATATGAAATGTAGAAATACTTCGTCAGTCCCCGTCCATGATGGGTACTAATGAAGTCTTTGATCACTTTGGGCAGATTATGCTTCTCCGCCAGTTTCAGTCCGTCGGTAATATGACTGATGATAACCTGGGCGCTTTGTTCATAACTTAAACTCTTGTGTGGGTTGACTCCCGACTGGTTTTCTGTGAAAAAAGCCGGATTCACCATTTTACCGATATCATGATATAATGCTCCTGTACGTACCAGCTGGCTTTTACCTCCAATCTTGTTTGCCGCCGCAGCAGCCAGGTTTGCCATCTGCAATGAGTGTTGGAAAGTGCCCGGAGCTACTTCGGACATTTCCCGAAGCAAGCTATTGTTGATATTTGACAATTCCACCAAAGTCACATCTGAAGTGAAGCCGAAGGTCTTCTCTAAAAGGAATAATAACGGATAGGCGAACAACAACAAAATGCCGTTAATCATAAAATAGATGTACATGCGCGTATTCAGCTTGGTCAAATCATCTTCATGAATCAGCTCGAAAGCAAAATATAATAAAGCGTAACTGATAAATACAACCAAAGCCGTCCGTAACAATTGCGACCGTTGGGATAATTCTCTCAAACTATAGATTGCCACCATTCCTGCCACTACTTGCAGCAATATAAACTCGTGTGGGAAGCGCAAAGTAATGGAACAGAGTAAAATAATGGTAACATGTGCCATGAATGCCGTTCTTGAGTCGAGGAATACACGGACTATAATCGGAATCATGGCAAATGGAACCACGTAAATACTTGACAAGTTCTGTTCCACCATAATGGAAGACAGGACGGGGAAGAATACAATCAGCGCAAATAGCAAGGTGAGTGTTCCTTTTCGTTCATAATAATCTGCCCGGAACAACTCCAGATAGGCCATGAAGCAGAACAGGAAGATTCCTACATATAATATTTGTCCGGCCAATGTCAGTCTTTTCTCTTGTACCGAGTCGCTGCGTTTTTCCCATTCCTTGCGTAAGGATTCCAATATGTTGTAAGTTTGCTCATCAACAATTTCTCCACGGTCAATAATCTTTTGTCCGTTCAACACAAAGCCGTTTGCCCATGAAATATTAGAGAGCAGATCTTTTTGCGCGGCTTCGGACTTTTCTTCATCATAAACCAGATTAGGTGTAATGTAATCATTCAGATTACATTGTTGTAATATCTTCTTTTTGTAGTGGGCGGTATCCGCATTCAGCAAATATTCATAGGCTTCCTTCACGGTGTACAATTGGTCGATAAAACGGCTTGTTGCTACATTTTTGTCTACCAACCGTATGGCAATGATGCTGTCTTCCTCCATACGCTTCAAGTCATTTCCGGCAATGATTCCGTCTTCATACAGTGCCTTTAATGTACGTTCAATATAACGCACATAGTCCGTGCCCGGCAATGAGTGGCGTAAGGTCTTGTTGTAATCCTCCCTTAATTTGGAAAGGACATTTTTTTCGGCTTCCTTGTCTATTTGGAAATAAGGTTGATAGTCTGCCAGGATGCTGTCCTGTTCCTTTTGTACTTGCAGATCGTTTTTGTAAATCGGAAAATCAAAAGATGCCTGTAACAGTCCGTATTTCCAAGGCTTGTTTATATCAAATTGATAGTTGAACTTCCCTTCATTGGGCAAAAAGTAGACTATTACCGATACTGTGGCAATGAAAATAAGGCTTTTATAAATCAAATTTTTATATGAAAACCGTTTGCTGGTCTTGAAACTTCTCATAATCGTATATTTTTGCGCGCAAAATACGAAAAAATCGGGAAATTTAGATTAATTTTGCAGCGTATTTTATATAAAACAACAATGTCAGAAAGAAAAGTAAGAGTTCGTTTTGCTCCGAGCCCGACGGGAGCGTTGCATATCGGCGGTGTGCGCACAGCCTTGTATAACTATCTGTTTGCTCGCCAGCATGGTGGAGATTTAATTTTCCGTATAGAAGATACCGACTCAAATCGCTTTGTTCCGGGTGCGGAAGAATATATCATTGAGTCGTTTAAGTGGTTGGGGATAAACTTCGACGAAGGAGTCAGCTTTGGTGGTAACTACGGTCCCTACCGTCAGTCTGAACGTCGTGATATTTATAAGAAATATGTACAGGTGTTGCTTGACAGCGATAAGGCGTATATTGCTTTCGATACTCCGGCAGAGTTGGATGCCAAACGTCAGGAAATCTCTAATTTCCAGTACGATGCTTCTACCCGTATGTCTATGCGTAACTCTTTGACTCTGCCAAAAGAAGAAGTGGATGCACTGATTGCCGATGGGAAGCAATATGTGGTACGTTTCAAGATTGAACCGAATGAAGATGTACACGTACATGATATTATCCGTGGCGAGGTAGTGATCAATTCTTCCATTTTAGATGATAAAGTTTTATATAAATCGGCGGATGAACTGCCTACTTATCATTTGGCAAACATTGTGGACGACCATTTGATGGAAGTTTCCCATGTAATCCGTGGTGAGGAATGGTTGCCTTCCGCTCCGTTGCATGTCCTGCTGTACCGGGCTTTCGGCTGGGCGGATACCATGCCCGAGTTCGCACATCTTCCCTTGTTGTTGAAACCGGATGGTAACGGTAAACTGAGCAAGCGTGATGGTGACCGTCTTGGCTTCCCTGTTTTCCCGTTGGAATGGCACGACCCCAAAACCGGTGAGGTGTCTTCCGGTTATCGTGAGTCGGGTTACCTGCCCGAAGCTGTTATCAATTTCCTTGCCCTGTTGGGATGGAATCCGGGCAATGACCAGGAACTGATGTCTTTGGATGAACTGGTGAAGCTTTTCGACCTGCACCGTTGCAGCAAAGCCGGAGCGAAATTCGACTTTGAAAAAGGAAAATGGTTTAACCATGAATATATATTGAAGAAAAGCAATGAGGAAGTAGCCGGGCTTTTCATGCCGATCTTGAAAGAGCACGGCATTGAAGCTCCTATGGATAAAGTAGTGACCGTGGTAGGTTTGATGAAAGATCGTGTAAGTTTTATCAAGGATTTGTGGGAAACTTGCAAATTCTTCTTCGTCGCTCCTACGGAATATGATGAGAAGACCCGTAAAAAACGTTGGAAAGAGGACTCTCCCGAACGTATGCTGGAGTTGGCGGACGTGTTGGAGGCCTTGGACGACTTCTCGCTGGAGAACCAGGAAGCTGTGGTCATGAAATGGATAGAAGATAAAGGTTATCACTTGGGTAATATAATGAATGCTTTCCGTTTAACCTTGGTAGGTGAGGGTAAAGGCCCGCATATGTTTGATATTTCAGCCGTTTTAGGGAAAGAAGAAACATTGCGACGCATTCGTCGGGCTGTGGAAGTGCTCAAGTAATAGCCGGTAGTTATGATTTATAACTTAGTCATCTATATTTATCTATTCGGGGTGAAGGTTGCCGGCCTGTTCAGTGCCAAGCCTGCCAAAATGGTAAAAGGACACCGGGAGGTATTTGATATCTTGCGTAACAAGATAGACAAAAACGCCCGTTACATTTGGTTTCATGCAGCTTCATTGGGTGAGTTCGAACAGGGACGCCCTTTGATAGAACGTATCCGTAAGGAGCATCCCGAATATAAAATATTGCAGACATTCTTTTCTCCCTCAGGGTATGAAGTGAGAAAGAACTACCAGGGGGCAGACCTTGTCTGCTATCTGCCTTTCGACACTCCGCGTAATGTCCGTCGGTTTGTAGAATTGGCTAATCCCTGTATGGTGTTTTTTATCAAGTATGAATTTTGGCAGAATTACTTGAATGAGTTGCATAGGAGAGGTATTCCCACCTATAGCGTATCTTCCATTTTCCGTCCCAATCAGATTTTTTTCCGTTGGTATGGGAAGAGATATAGTGAGGTGCTGAGGACTTTTGCTCATTTGTTTGTACAGAATGAAGTTTCCAAAAAATTACTGGCAACAATTGGTGTGACCGATGTGACAGTTGTGGGCGATACTCGTTTTGACCGTGTGCTGGATATCTGCCATCAAGCCAAGCAGCTTCCGCTGGTGGAGAAGTTCAAAGGTGGCTCGTTGACTTTTGTTGCAGGCAGCTCATGGGGACCGGATGAGGATATTTTTATCAAATATTTCAATGAGCATCCTGAGATGAAACTGGTTATTGCTCCTCATGTGGTGAGCGACAGTCATTTGAAAGAGATTTTAGATAAGGTGAAACGTCCGTGCATCCGCTATACCGAGGCTACGGAAGAAAATGTGACACAGGCCGATTGTTTGATTATCGACTGTTACGGATTGCTGTCCTCCATTTACCGATATGGTGAGATTTCGTATATTGGGGGTGGTTTCGGAGTTGGAATTCATAATGTGCTGGAAGCGGCTGTATATGGTATTCCTGTGGTATTCGGACCTAACAACAAGAAATTTCGCGAGGCGCAACATTTGTTGGAGCAGAAAGGCGGTTTTGAAGTGACTGGCTATGATGATTTTAAACGGCTGATGGACAAATTTTTGTCGGATAAGGCTTGCTTGCAACAAGCAGGGAAAGCTGCCGGAAATTATGTGAACCATAATGCCGGAGCATTAGAAAAGATAATGAAAGATATCACTCTCTGATTGTTTCAAGGTGATTTGAGTATATGCAGGTTATAGAGAAGATTTGGCTCTATAACCTGTTTTTTTTCCTTCAAATCCTTCATTGTAAGGTAATATATTGTTACTCAGTTGTTTATGATGAACCATTTTTACTTTATTTCCTTCATCCGGATATAAATCCTTCAGCCTGCTGAAATGAGGGCTTATCCGGCTTTTGGGTCAGCAGAAATTTAGTGGGGATTTATTTCATACAATTGTTTGTGATACCCCCCTGTACGAGCGTTCGTAATTTTATGGATGGTTTGTATGACAGGCAAAAGTAAAGATTGGGATTGGATATATGCCCTCACTTTAGCATTTCGACTTGTTGCTATATAACATACATGTAGTCAGATGTATATCTTCCTGCCAATATGTTGTTTCGCTTTTTTATAAGAAGGCAGTCTGGGGACTTTTCCTCCCTGCTTAAGGAATGCGTAGCTTTGTAATCAGATTCATCCTTAAAAGCTCTTGTCTATATTTCTAAACCTTTCCCGCCGTATGGTTAAAGGTTTTTTTCCTGTTTGTTCTATCTCCGTAAGCCTTTGGAGTTAACTCCATAGCCTTGGGAGATAACTCCAAAGCTTATGGAGATAGCTCCAAAGGCTATGGAGATAGAATACATCCGTATAAAAAGGTTTAATCAGGAGATAGAAAAGGTTTATGCAACAGGGTTCGATCTATTGTCATTTCCATAATAATTCCAAATGCTTCTGGACTTTTATAGTAGAACTTTAAAAAAATTGGTTGATGGGATTTCTCTTTGATGAAACAAAAAAAGTTAAAATGATGAACTTTTCTCCTTTTAAAGCTAACATAAACTCTTTATAAGTAGCAACATTCTGTCTTTCAGTTTGTTATGCTTCGCTTTTACATGACCCGATTTATATATCTCTTGATAAGAGATATATATTTTCTGTGCAAAAATAAGCAAAGTTTTGAGAACTAATACATTTTTGGCAAAAAAAATAGGAATTTATATAAAAAAATAGTTCTCTCACTTATTTATATTCTTCTTTATTCCGTTTCAACAGCTCTGTAATATGTTGATATAATGTGTGTTAATGCTTTTTGTAGATCTCTTATCAAGAGATCTACAAAAAATGTCGTTTTTAAGACCTTTTTATATATAGAATATATCTGGACTTTGAAGCGGTATAACTAAATGAAAACAACATAAAGCAGATGGAATATCTATTTCTGAGACGTAAACGCACGACCGCTACTTCCGAGCGGCAGAAAACTTTGCTTTTCAAGGCCGCCGAGCGGCAATGGAAAGAGGAGTTTGCCGGAAAGGGAACAGACATTCGCAAGGTGGATTGCAATATATATAAAGGTATATTGTACCAGCTTGAGATACGTCAGGTATTCCTTGACACCTCGCTTTCTCTGAAAAAACTGAGTGAACTGCTTGAAACGAACCAGACCTACCTGAGTAATGTAGTGAATAAGTATTTTGGTTGCAACTTGAAGGAACTTGTGAACAGCTATCGCGTGGAATACGCCAAGGAACTTCTTGATTCCGGTCGTTGCACATTGAATGACTTGCCCTGTAGTTGTGGTTTCGCCTCTAAAAGTGCTTTCTACTCGGCTTTCAGTCGTATTGTGGGCATATCACCTTTATCTTATCAGTCCAGGGAAAGGAGGAAACGGTATTTACAGGTGATAAACTAGCTAAGTTATTAATAATGAAGTTAATATGTATAACCAATTTTAGTTTTTAAATTTATAAATTTAAAGTTTTTCTATTATGAACAAAAAGTTTTTAAGTGCAATCCTGTTCGGAGCCTTGATGGTTTCGTCAACAGGAACATTTGTGTCTTGTAAGGACTATGATGATGACATTGACCGCATCGACAAGGAATTGAGCGAAGTCAAGGAAACCATTGCAAGTCTTGACTCGGCAATTAAGGCAGGTAAATTCGTTCAGTCATGTAATGAGGTTACCGGTGGATATGAACTGGTTTTCACTGACGGTTCCAAAATTACTATCAAGAATGGTACTAATGGAGCAGATGGTACTACTGTTATCCCTGAATTCCGTGTGGAAGGCAATTACTGGCAGGTTAGCACAGACAAAGGTGCTACTTGGGTGGATGTGAAAGATACCGAAGGTAACAAAGTTCCGGCCAGAGGTCAGGATGGTGAAGCTGCCGGTTCAAACGTGTCTTGGGTGACAGTGGATGGTGTGGAATACATCAAGATCGGTGACAAAGTTACTGATTTGAAGCAGAACAATGAATTTCCTAACATTGCTGTAGATGCTGAAAGCAAGACTGTAATTGTGACTATCGACGGACAGAACTATACTTTGCTGCAGGAAGGTTCTGCATTCAAAGGGTTGCAGACTGTGGTTTACAGAAAACAGGCTGTTGATAATTATAGTGATGTTTGTAAGGCTTATGATATCTATTGGCAGGAAAATGAAGGAAGTTTTAACCCGGATAAGGATGTTTTGTTTGCATCTGTTCCTGCTTATGCTTCATTCAAGGTATATCCGGGTGATTTCTCATTGAATAATGCGAAATTCTCCTTTGTTGATACGTATCAGGTTCGTAGTGTTGCTCCTGCTTTGACCTATATGGAAGGTTCTGCAAAATTAGAAAACGGTATTTTGAGCCTTGCTATTTTACCGAATGAAGGTATTGGAAATAATACCTATGCAACCTCATTGGATGTAACTATGTATGGTCAATATACATCAGCTTCCGATTATTTCACGGTAAGTAGAACACATGCATCTGTAAAGAGCATTGTAAATGCTTTTACCTCTACTAATATGAAAGAAGATGAATACCCTGCAATAATCAATGCAGATGGTGCTTCTTATGATGGTAAATCTTATGGATGCTTTGACTATCAAGGTGTTTATAATGTAAATGATTCTATTGACGCTTACATTTCCGGAGATGCAAAAGTATGGTTGAAGTCAACCAATATTTCATATACCAGAGTGTTCAGATTGTTGGATCAGAATGAGGATTATACATTTAATGGACAACCTATTAAAACTCGTCAGGGTATCTTTGATTTTAAAGATAATGTTTTGTCTGTAAAATCGACTAACCAGGCATCTGCTATTGATGAATATGCTGCAATAGAAGTGACTACTACAGTTAAACCACAGGAAGAAGGTGTTAAAGAATACGAGGTGAGAAATGTAGTATTCATCAAGGCTGTTCGTCCTGCTGTTAATCCTGTATTCGGAACCGTTGCTTTGAAACCGTTGGATGCTAAGGAAAACTTTGCATTTGCATACAATAGCTCAAAAGCTCGGATCATTACTTTGGATGTTCGTAACTTTGAGGCTGCTATTGAAGGTCGTGATGTTATTTCTAATAAAAATCAGGAATATTGCACATTCATTACATTGAACAAGCCTGTATATGATGCTGGTGGCAAGTTGTTAAGTTATCAATCAATATCTGATAACTGTAATCAATATTATCAAAATAACAATTTATCGACTAATATTCCTGCAAAAGTTACAGACTTGGCTAAAAATCTTGAAACGGTTAAAAATGAAGCTGTCTTGTATTATAAGAACGGTGGAAACAATGCTGACAAAGACTCTTTGTTCTTGATTTTGACACCGGGTGCTGACTTTGTACAGTTCAAGAATATGTCCTTGTTGGCTGGAGCTTCTTCTTATTATCCTGGTTGGGGAGCTACCGAGAAAATGACTAACGGAGTGAACACACCGTATGGTGTTTACAACAGCTTCGTAAACAAACTGTTCAAGGTTTCTGTAGATAACTTCTCTGTAACCTATAACTTTGATTGTCCTATCAAGGATGAATACAAGAGTCGTACTATTATCGGTACATGGACAAAAACTGGCGGTGCTTATAGCAAGTTCATCATGGAATCTCAAGAATTCGACAAGATGTACAATGTTGTTCCTGAAGATGCGACAGTTGAGTTTGAATTGGATTATAAGAAGCAGAATGCTTATGTTCAGGAAATGATGAAAGAAAATAACATTGAATGGACTAGCACTAATCAGATTGCCTTTACTCCGCGTGTAGATTTGGCTAAGGTTGGAACTTTGAAAGTTGATATCTATGATGCTACAGCTGGTTCTGCTAAGCGTGTATTGTTTGCAACTGAAGACTGGAAGGTGGAACAACCTATCTTAGAATTCTCTGCAATAGTAGACTTGAAGTATAATAATCCGGCATTGGCTACAAACGATCAGATTAAGATTATCGATTTGATTAATGCTTTAGGTGCAGCAGACAAGAAGAAATGGACTGAACTGACATTGAAAGATGCTGTTAAAAATGTATTGGTAAAATACAATGCCGCTACGATTGCTGCTGAAGAAACCATAGCTGAAACATTGTATAGAAAAGATGCTGCTGGTAATGCTGTTGCTGAAGCTACAGGATTGGAAATTTCTTTGGATGAGAATGAAAAAGACTTTACTTATGATGCAGCTACTGCAACTCTTACTTGGAAGGGAACTCCGACAGGTACAGTATATACTCATGATGTAAACTTGAACATTACTTATACTCATAACTGGGGTGTTGTAACCAAGACATTCAAGGTAACTGTAACAAGAAAAGTACAGTAAACATTTGGGCTAAGATAGGAAGTATAGTTTAAATTTGATATGCTTTCTTCTTGATAACCTCAAGCGAGGAGGGGATATGAATCTGATAACAGAGGAATATCCTCTCCTTTTTTATTATAAAAATAGATTCTTGATATAATGACGAAATTAGTTCGATGCGGTATAAACTTTTATGCGGATGTGGATCATCAGAAGGCGGTAAATGATAGGGATTCCTTGCAGAACACTAAATTAATGGAACATTATACTCACCTTCTTGGTCAATTACAGTATGAAGGAGCTGGTATCTGGAGCCGTTTTAATATTATGTTCGGAATAAATGTTTCTTTATTCGGATTGGAAACCGTCTTGTTTAACTCTGTATGCCAAACTTCTGAATACCTGACATTTATTATTGCATTTGGAGGATTGTCATTCTCAATATGGTCTATTTACGTAATGCAGAGATTATGGAGTTATCATGAGCACTGGAAGAATATGTTATGTGAAGCGGAAAAGACTTTTCCGGATGAGTATGTGAAACTTTTCACAAAGATTCCTTCTAATTTGAAAAGAGAGAAAAAATCTTGGGAGTTATGGCTGAAATCATACACTCAACCTTTTTTTGCCATATTGTCTCTTATTTGGTTGCTTATTATAGTGTTAAACCATGCTATTTATACTGATATGCTGAATAAGGAAAATATTATTCATCACGTGGGTGTGGTGAAAATACAACAGAATGAAAATTTAAAAAATAATGAAGATGAAAAAGATGATGGATTCGACTACTGCGATTATTACTACAACAGATAATAGAGTATTGTTGCAAAAAAGAGATGAGAATCCGGATATAGAGTACTCCGGATGTTATTCTCTTGTTTCTGGCTACCTTGAGGAGGAGGAAACCCCTCTAGACGGTATTATCAGAGAACTGAAGGAAGAATTTGAACACAAGAAATCCTCAAAGGTACATTTTAGTTCTATAACCTATCTGGGGTCTGAGTATAGAGCAGACTATGATAGATGGGAATATATTCATCATACTTATTTGATGGACGATGCAGCGGATATCCGTATTTTGGAAGGTGAATCTTTTGTCTTGCTGGATATGGATGAGTGTTTGAGATTGGAGAATCTTGCTCCTCATCATAAATTGTTTTTATTAAAATATCGTGCCGGATTATGTAAAATTGACGTGCGTGAGCAATCGAAAAAAATGTTTGATGAAATAACTGTCAGGGATTTGATAAAAGTGGAATCCGTAGGGAATGTGAAAAATTATAGCTTGCTGGAGGCGGGGACTGGTTTTGTAATTGGCGAGGATACTACTTTGAGTGCTTCAATTCCAGCGGTGGAAGCCGCTAAATATATAGGATTCTTGCAATTCGTCCCAAAGGTTCTCAGAGGTAATCATTATCATTTTAGAAAGGTGGAATATATGCTTATTTTACAGGGGCGTATGCAGGCTACTTTTCAGAAATATGATGATAGTGAGGCTGTAATAGAAGAGATTTGGGAAAAGGGGGATTTGGTAAGGACTTTACCGGGGTGCGTCCATACATTAACAGCTTTAGGAGAGTCGAATGTGTTGACTGTTGAGTTTTCTCCACAGCCTTATGTTGCGAGGGATGTGTTGATGAATGATAAAAAATAGCTTGAGTATGGGAACCATTGCAGTAACGGGGGCTACCGGTTATTTGGCTGAGAAATTGATAGAACGGTTGATTACCCAAGGACATACTATTCATGCGATAGCCAGGAATGAAGGAAAACTGATTGCTCTGAGGGAGAAATTTAAAGGCGTTCAAATCTTTCCATGCCCCATTGAAGATTATCTTTTATTGAAAAAGGCATTGAATGGTTGTGATGGGATATTTCATTTGGCTGCGTTTAAAGATGTCATTTTGGCAAAAGAACATCCTCTGAAAGCTGTTCAGACTAATATTCTTGGTACGTTGAATCTTCTTAAAATAACTGTTGAGGAGCAGAACATAAAATTTATTCTGGCAACAAGCACTGATAAAGCTGTTCAAGTTTCAGGAACGTATGGGGCTACTAAATTGCTTATGGAGAATCTTTTTGAGGATTTTGAACAAATAAACGGATCGAATTGCGCTTATAGGATCGTTCGTTATGGAAATGTATTACATTCTACAGGATCTGTTTTGGTAAAATGGAAGTATGCATTAGAAAATAGGAAGGAGCTTATATTGACAGATCCTGAAGCTACCCGGTTTTTTATTACGTGGGAACAGGCAATAGATGTTATTTTTTCCTGTTTAAATGATGCTCAAAGTGCGGAACCGTTTTATCCGCCTAATATGAAATCGATAAGCTTAGGAATTTTATTGGAACTCGCAATAAGAAAGTATGCTAAAACTATTCCTGACATCAGAGTTATCGGTTTACAAAAAGGGGAAAATAAGCACGAGTGTATCACGGCAGACTTAAGCAGTGAATATGCTGAAAGATGGAATAATGAGGAATTATTAAACCTTATCTAGAAAAGGGGAATGAAAGATATAAATTATTGTTATGATGAGGATATGTTGCTACTATGAATGATAAATGGTTAAATCTTTCTTTTAAGACGGGGAATTGCAGTATATTGATTACTTTTATCCTGTATCATAACTTATTAAACCTCGGATAGATATGGGAACAGAAGGCATACAGGATAAATACATCAACCCTTATACCGATTTCGGCTTCAAGCTGCTTTTCGGCACGGCAATGAACAAGGAACTTTTCGAGGCTGCCGAGATAGCTAAGTTCAATCCTAAGGAATTAGGCGAGTATTGGGAAAGTTTGAAGAATTTCCGCGACTGGTACAGCGTGATGTCCACCCAGTTGAAAAAAGGGCGTGAGGAAGGTCTTAAAGAGGGCCTTGAAAAAGGTCTTGAGCAAGGTCGTAAGGAAGAATGCTTCAAGAATGCAAAAAAAATGAAACAGGCCGGTATTGCATTTGATGTAATTGCACAGGTTACCGGTCTGTCTATAGGGGAAATAGCGTCTTTGTAAGTCGTTTACAGCACCAGTCCGTCCAGCATCTCGATATAAAGCCTTATCGCTTCCTCAATTTCCGAAACCATGATATATTCATCAGCCGTGTGTGAACGGGAGGACTTTCCCGGACCGATTTTGACAGACGGGAACTTCATCAACGCCTGATCGGACAAAGTAGGAGAGCCGAAAGGTACACGTCCTAGTTTTACCGCGCATTTCACAAAGGGATGCTCGGCACTGATATGAGATGAGTTCAAGCGGAAAGAACGAGCTTTCGCCTCGCTTTTTAGATGGGCACTTATTTCTTTGAATAGTTCTTCGTTAGAGTAACATTCATTACTGCGGATATCCACAACGAAAGTACAAGTATCGGGGATGACATTATGCTGCGTGCCGGCATTTATTTGTGTCACGCTCATTTTGACAGGCCCCAGCAGGGAAGATTCCTTTGGGAATTTATAATCACGGAACCACTGAATGTCTTCCAGTACCTTGTAGATAGCATTCACTCCTTCATTGCGTGCGGCATGTCCGGCTTTGCCGTATGCGGTAACATCCAGCACCATCAATCCCTTTTCGGCAATAGCAGGCTGCATTTCTGTCGGTTCACCCACTATGCCTAAGGTGATGGGAGGTAGTTGGGGCAATACGCTTTCTATTCCGTTTTTTCCGGAAACTTCTTCTTCACATGAGGCAAGAAAGATCAGATTGTATGCCTGCTCGGTTGTAGAGAGATGGCGGTACGCCTGAAATAAGGATACTACACTGGCGCCGGCGTCATTACTTCCCAAACCGTAAATCTTTCCGTTTTCGGCTTTCGGAGTGAAAGGATGTTTCCGCCATCCGTTTACCGGTTTTACGGTATCGATGTGGGAATTTAGTAAAATAGTCGGTTTGTTGAGGTCGAACATCGGACTGATACACCAAATGTTGTTGCCCGAACGACCGGTCATGATACCTGTTTCTTCAATATAGTTCTGCAGAAAGTCAGCGGCAGCTTCTTCTTCCCGGCTCAATGAGGGGATACCGATTAACGAATTCAGCAATGTGGTTGCTTCGGAAGTGTAATATTCTATATCAATCATCTTGATTTTAATAATTTAATGTGTTGCAAAGATACTATTTTTGCGTGGTAAACGGTGATGAAAAAAGTAGGTAATTAAGTTAGATATGCAACTAAATCTTTCGGCTGATTTCTTCTAACTCTTTGACTAATTGGGAAAATTAATGCCTGTTTATAGAGGATAATTCCAAATTAAACGATAACTTTGCCGATGAATTAAAAATAAATCTTTGGAATGAGTAGTTCTTTCTTATCTGTCCTGATACAACGTCAGGCAGGGAAATATGGTGATCGTGTAGCGTTGCGTTACCGCGATTATAAAACAGAAACATGGATTCCGGTTTCTTGGAACCAGTTTGCCGCAACTGTAAAAACAGTTTCGAATGCATTGATAGAATTAGGTATAGGCATACAGGAAAATATAGCAGTTTTTTCTCAAAATAAACCGGAATGCCTGTATGTGGACTTTGGAGCTTTTGGGGTACGGGCTGTTACTGTACCATTTTATGCTACCAGTTCCGAGGCGCAGGTACATTATATGGTAGGTGATGCCGAAATACGTTATATTTTTGTAGGTGAACAGTTGCAATATGATGTGGCGTTCCGGGTTATGCTACTGGGAAGCCAACTGAAACAGATTATAATTTTCGACAGGGAGGTAAAGCGTGATGAGCGGGACCAGACTTCCATTTATTTTGATGACTTTCTGAAATTGGGTGAGGCGCATCCGCATCAAGCTGAGGTAGACAAGCGTACTTCAGAGTCGGGTAATGGTGATCTTGCCAATATTCTTTATACCAGTGGAACAACCGGAGACAGCAAGGGGGTGATGTTGCATCATTCTTGCTATGAGGCGGCCATTCCGGCACATGATGAACGTTTCCCTCAATTGGGTGATCAGGATGTGATTATGAATTTCCTTCCTTTTACTCATGTGTTTGAGCGTGCATGGACTTGCTGGTGTCTTTCGATGGGGTGTACTTTGTCTATCAACTTGCGTCCTGCTGATATCCAGAAGACAATAAAGGAGATCCGTCCTACGGCTATGTGCAGTGTTCCCCGTTTCTGGGAGAAAGTGTATGCCGGCGTGCAAGAAAAAATCAATGAGACAACCGGATTGAAAAAGAAGTTGATGCTGGATGCTATTAAAGTGGGACGTGAACATAATTTGGATTATGTGTACAAAGGGCTGACTCCTCCGCCTGTATTGCACATGAAATATAAATTTTATGAGAAAACGATCTATAGTTTGTTGAAAAAGACTATTGGCATTGAAAACGGGCGTTTCTTCCCTACTGCCGGTGCGGCTATTCCACCGGCTGTACAGGAGTTTGTTTTGTCGGTGGGAATTAATATGGTAGCCGGTTATGGATTGACGGAATCTACTGCAACGGTTGCTTGTGAGAATGATAATGACCATGTGGTTGGTTCGGTGGGGCGTATCATGCCCCATGTGCAGGTCAGAATAGGGGAGAATAACGAAATAATGTTACGTGGTGAAGGAATCACTCATGGCTATTATAAAAAGGAAGCTGCTACGAAGGCGGCGTTTACTGAAGACGGATGGTTCCATACCGGTGATGCGGGTTATATAAAAGATGAGCATTTGTTCCTTACAGAGCGTATCAAGGACTTGTTTAAAACTTCAAACGGAAAGTATATCGCTCCTCAAGCCATTGAAGCCAAATTGGTGGTAGACCGTTATATCGATCAGATTTCTATTATTGCCGATGAACGTAAATTTGTTTCTGCTTTGATTATTCCTGAATATAAACTGGTGAAAGAGTATGCCGCAAAAAAAGGTATTCGCTATGAAAGTATGGAGGAACTGTTGCAGAAACCGGAAATTATCGATTTGTTTAAAGAGCGAATTGATACACTGCAGCAGCAGTTTGCACATTATGAACAGATCAAGAGGTTTACTTTGTTGCCCCATCCTTTCAGTATGGAGCGTGGTGAGCTGACCAATACGTTGAAAATAAAACGTAATGTGCTGAACAAGAACTATGCTGCCGAAATAGAAAAGATGTATGAAGAATAATGGGAAAATGAATAGATTTCCACTATCTTTGCATCCTGAAATGCAAAAATTCTCAAGATGATAACAATAGAGCAACTGAAAGACGTAAAAGAACGTACTGCGGCACTTGAAAGATATCTGGACATAGAAAATAAACTGGTTCAGGTGGAAGAAGAACAACTGCGTACGCAGGCGCCCGGTTTTTGGGATGATGCCAAGAAAGCAGAAGCACAAATGAGGAAGGTCAAAGATCTGCAAAAATGGATCGACGGTTACCGTGAGGTAAAGACGATGGCAGATGAACTGGAATTGGCTTTTGACTTTTGTAAAGACGATTTGGTTACCGAAGAAGAAGTGGATGCAGCATATCAAAAGGCTGTCACTGCGGTGGAGGCATTGGAACTGAAGAATATGCTTCGCCAGGAGGCTGACCAAATGGATTGTGTATTGAAAATTAATTGTGGTGCTGGTGGTACTGAAAGTCAGGATTGGGCTTCCATGCTGATGCGTATGTATATGCGTTGGGCGGAGACCAATGGCTATAAAGTGAGCGTGGCTAATCTTCAGGATGGGGATGAGGCCGGAATCAAGACGGTGACAATGAATATTGAGGGCAGTTTTTCGTATGGTTATCTGAAAGGTGAGAATGGAGTTCACCGCTTGGTGCGCGTGTCTCCTTATAATGCTCAGGGGAAACGGATGACTTCTTTTGCTTCTGTGTTTGTAACGCCGTTGGTGGATGATAGTATTGAAGTGACAATTGAACCTGCCCGTATGTCTTGGGATACTTTCCGTTCGGGGGGGGCTGGCGGACAGAATGTGAACAAGGTGGAGTCAGGAGTACGTCTGCGTTATCAATATAAAGATCCATATACCGGTGAGGAAGAGGAAATCTTGATTGAGAATACTGAAACCCGTGACCAGCCGAAGAATAAGGAAAATGCGATGCGCCAGTTGCGCTCAATTTTATATGATAAGGAATTGCAGCACCGCATGGAAGAACAGGCCAAGGTGGAGGCAGGCAAGAAGAAGATTGAATGGGGATCACAAATACGCAGTTATGTCTTTGATGACCGTCGTGTGAAGGATCATCGTACTAATTTTCAAACTTCGGATGTGAACGGAGTGATGGATGGAAAGATTGATGGCTTTATCAAGGCATACTTGATGGAGTTTTCCGGTTCGGAGAATTAGTAATTTCTTCGTAATTTATTTGTTTTCTTCTAGAAACTTTGTACTTTTGGGATATTCAAAGGAGATGGTTTAATCTTAAAAATGAAATACTTATGGGAAAGAATAAGAAAGCTGCTTATAGTAAGCGGGAAGAAGAGAAAGCAAATAGGATTGTAAAAGGTCTGTTCATCGGATTAATCGTATTAGCCCTTGTTATTATGGTAGGCTATGCCATGTATGGATAAAAACAGAAGAAGAAGAAATAGTGAAGTCCTGCTGAGGTTATTCTTTGCGGGGCTTTTTTATATATTAAAACGCTATGGGACAAGAAATAGAACGAAAATTTTTAGTAAAGGATGACAGTTATAAACTAGAGGCTTATGCGCATAGTCATATTGTGCAAGGTTATATCTGTAGTGCTCGTGGAAGAACTGTCCGGGTGCGTATTCGGGATAATAAAGGGTATCTTACTATCAAAGGGGCTTCCAATGACTCCGGTACAAGTCGTTATGAGTGGGAGAAGGAGATCAGTTTGCAAGAGGCCGAAGAGTTGATGAAACTGTGTGAGCCTGGGGTGATTGATAAAATCCGGTATTTGGTGAAAAGTGGAGAGCATATCTTTGAAGTGGATGAGTTTTATGGTGAGAATGAGGGCTTGACTGTAGCGGAAGTGGAATTGAATAGCGAGGACGAATTGTTCAAAAAGCCCCATTTCATCGAAAAAGAGGTAACGGGAGATATTCGTTATTATAATTCTTTTTTGATGAAGAATCCTTATACTCGCTGGTAGATAATATATAGGCTTCTTTAACGTCTGAAAATAAACTACTTGCTATCGTTTACCTACCTTTGTAACAAACACAAACTCATTATTGATATATGAAACACAACATTTTATGGGGCATTATCTTGCTTGTAGCAAGTTTGTCATTTACGGCGAAGGCGCAAAAGGTTGTCCAAGGCCAGTTCTCAGTCAAGGGAATCTTATTAGATTCTTTGTCTAATGAAGGGGAACCGTATTCTACAATCCGTATTTCATTGAA
Source organism: Phocaeicola sp. RTP21198st1_B8_RTP21198_201120 (assembly GCF_040929485.1). Lineage (NCBI taxonomy): Bacteria > Pseudomonadati > Bacteroidota > Bacteroidia > Bacteroidales > Bacteroidaceae > Phocaeicola > Phocaeicola sp. RTP21198st1_B8_RTP21198_201120. Next base: position 25,430 of record NZ_JBCOCI010000047.1, read on the forward strand.
GAATAATCCTGCAAAGCCGGTGAAATTGGCTGTGACAGGAGCGGACGGCAGGTTTGACGAACGGCTTGCCGTGCCGGGGACTTATCTCATTCATTTTACTTCTGTAGGAAAGTCTCCTGTACAGAAGGAATTCTCGATATCGACCAATCGTAAGAATGTTGATTTGGGTAAGATTTTGATAGCAGAAGCGACTGAAATGTTGAAAGGAGTGGAGGTGGTAGCGCAGAAACCTTTGGTAAAGGCAGAAATAGACAAAGTGACGTATAGTATAGAGGATGATCCGGATTCTAAAACCAATACGACTCTTGAAATGCTCCGTAAAGTTCCGCTGGTGACTGTAGATGGAGAGGATAAAATTCAAGTAAACGGTAGCAGTAAGTTTAAAGTGCATGTTAATGGCAAGCCGAATAACATGATGAGCAATAATCCTACCGAGGTATTGCGGAGTATGCCGGCCAATTCCATTAAATCTATAGAGGTTATCACCGAGCCTGGGGCTAAATATGACGCGGAAGGGGTGGCGGGCATCTTGAATATTATCACTATAGGAGCTGGAATGGAAGGATATACGGTGACATTGAATGGTGGTGCAAGCAATACGCGTGTGTATGGTGGCGGTTATGGTACGGTTCAGTCGGGCAAGTTCACTGTTACCGGTAATTATTCTTATAACTACCAGGGATCTCAAAAGGGATTTGAAGATTCATATCGTGAGGATTTCACATCTCAGGAAAATAAATTTTTGGAGTCGCATCGAAGAAGCAAGAGCTATGGCAATTTTCAATTTGGCAGTCTGGAAGGAAGTTATGAGATTGACACTTTGAATCTGATCAGTTTTTCTATGAATCTGATGACTGGCAATTTTACGAATAAGAGGATTGGAAATACACAGATGACTAATTATGCCGGTAATCCGGTTTACGGTTACGGTTCTTTAGGAAATAATGAATCGGGCTTTGGCGAAGTGGGGGGCAATATGGATTATCAGCATTCGTTCAAAAAGAAAGGGGAACTTCTTACTTTTTCTTATCGTTTTAGCCATTCACCCAATAACAGTGAGGCGAATACGGATTATGAGGATACGTTGAATGTTCCTTATCTTTTGCAAAACCAATATTTTAAAAATGATGCCAGCACACAAGAGCATACGGCTCAATTGGACTATACCAATCCGATAAATTCGATACACAGCATTGAAACTGGTATAAAGTATATTTTTCGTAGAAGTAAAAGTGATGGTAAATATTATCTGGCCGATAAAACCGGAGAATATAAGTATGATCAGGATATGAGTACGCAATATGATCATAAGCAGGATATTCTGGCTGCTTATTTGGGCTATCAGATGAAGTACAAAAAACTCGGTGGAAAGGCGGGAATTCGCTATGAGCATACATTTATGGATGCGGATTATAAAAATAAGGATGAGAAGTTTGATGCTCAGTTTGATGATTTGGTTCCATCCTTGATGTTCTCTTACCAATTGGCTCCTACTCAAAGTTTGAGGGCATCTTATAATATGCGTATCAGTCGGCCGGGTATTTGGTTTTTGAATCCGTTTACTGACACCAGCAACCCCACTGCGATCAGTTACGGTAATCCTGATTTGGAAAGTGAAAAGGCCCATTCGCTTAGTGTTACTTTCGGTAGTTTCTCGCAGAAATTTAATGTAAATGTCAGTGCTAATTATTCTTTTGTCAATAATGGTATAGAGCAATACTCTTTTATAAAAGATGGTGTGATGAATTCTACCTATGATAATATAGGAAAAAGTAAGAATATTAATTTGTCTTTGTTCCTGAACTGGAATATGTCTCCTAAAACCCGCTTTAATATCAATGGACGGGGAGCTTATGTGGATTATAGAAGTTCAGGGCTTGATTTAAAGAATCATGGCTGGGAAGGAAATCTCTTCGGAAGCTTTCAGCAGACTCTGCCTTGGGACCTGCGTCTGAGTCTGAATGGAGGGGGTGGTACTCCGCATATCTCTTTGCAAGGTAAAAGTTCCTCTTTCTATTATTATGCGATAGGGTTCAGTCGTTCTTTCTTGAAGGAAAAGAGGCTGACTATTTCTCTTAACTCGTCCAATTTATTTAATAAATATATTACTTTTAAGAATAATATCAATACTTCTACTTTCTGCTCTTCTACTTCTACCAGAATTCCGATGCGTTATTATGGATTTAATATTAGTTGGCGCTTTGGGGAGTTGAAGGCTCAGGTAAAAAAAGCAGCGCGAAGCATTAATAATGATGATTTGAAAAGTGGAGGAGGTAATGCTGGGACCGGTGGAGGGATACCGGCTAATTAAAAGTTAAAACGAAACCACCTGTTAACTGTTAATTTAGGGGGTAAAAACTGTTATTTGATAGTTTATACCCCCTTTGTTGTTAGTTTTTCTGTCGTGACTTTTATAAGAAGTCGTTAATATTGCAACAGAAAACAAAAACAGAAAATAACAACTTAAAAATAGATTAATATGAAGACAGTCGACTTTACACAGCATTTACTAAGTATACAAACCGAATTATTTCGCTTTGCATTTAAATTGACAGCTGACAGAGAAGAGGCTAATGATTTGTTGCAGGAAACTTCACTTAAAGCTTTGGACAACGAAGAGAAGTTTACTCCAGATACGAATTTTAAAGGATGGATGTACACCATCATGCGTAATATATTTATAAATAATTATCGTAAAACAGTGCGTGATCAGACTTTCGTCGATCAGACGGATAACTTGTTTCATTTGAATCTTCCACAGGAATCAGGATTCGATTCTACAGAAGGTGCTTATGATTTGAAAGAGATACATCGTATCGTGAATGCGTTGCCTAAAGATTACCGCGTGCCGTTTGCTATGTATGTATCAGGATTTAAATATAGGGAAATTGCCGAGAAACTGGGACTTCCGTTGGGAACAGTGAAAAGCCGTATCTTTTTCACTCGTCAGAGGTTGCAGAATGATCTGAAAGATTTCCGTTAAGTTGACTCTCTATCTTTATTATATAACTTTGACTTTTATCATCACGCCGACTGTTCGCGAAGAATCGTCGGCGTTTCTTTTTAGGATTTACGCCATATAAGGGGGCGAAGTAAGTAATATCCTATTAAGGCAGCTAGTCCAACTCCAATGCTGTTTGCCAGAAAATCCAGCCAGTCACCGCTGCGGGTATCTGTGCAATAAGCTTGCATCAGTTCGATACACCCGCTCATAGCTACAGGAGCTATGATGCCTCCCCATATTACATGATTCCAATTGACAGTCTTATGATTCCTCAGATATTCTATCCATAAAATGAGACAGAGTCCCCCATACATGCATATATGCACTACTTTGTCTATGTAGGGGATTTCTTCCATATCTGTTTTGGGAGGAGTGAAAAAGGAAAGATAAAAGATGATAGCTACAATGATCAAGGATACCGGATATTTTCTAAAATAATATAGCATACTTTAATTTTTTTGTGATTCATCGCAAAAGTACGATTAATTTTATACTTTTGCAGGCTAATTAGTGTTGATTTATAATAATTTGATAGTTTTTTATGCAAAAAAGCGAAAGAGTAAATTTCGGAAGTAAGATTGGGGCTGTTCTGGCAGCGGCAGGTTCGGCTGTAGGACTTGGTAATATATGGAGGTTTCCCTATGAGACGGGAAATCATGGAGGTGCGGCATTTATTTTGGTATACTTGGCGTGTGTTCTTATGTTGGGAATGCCTATTATGATTGCCGAATTCACAGTAGGTCGTCATTCAAAAGCAAGTACGGGACGTGCTTATAAGGTTTTGGCTCCCGGAACTCATTGGAAGTGGTTGGGATATTTGGGAGTTTTGGCCGGTTTTCTTATTCTAGGATATTATTCGGTAGTGGCAGGATGGACTTTGGAGTATATATTGGAAGCGGGAGTTAATGGTTTTGCAGATAAGAAGCCGGAAGATTTTGTGGTTGCTTTCCAGAGTTTTTCGAAGGATCCTGTTCGTCCACTTATTTGGCTGGTCATCTTTTTATTGGTTACCCATTTTGTTATAGTAAAGGGAGTGAAAGATGGAATAGAAAAATCTTCGAAGGTGCTGATGCCTGTTTTGTTTATACTGATAGTAGTTTTGGTAGGGTGTTCATTGTCGCTTCCCAATGCGGAAAAAGGTTTGGAGTTTCTGCTGAAGCCTGATTTTAGTAAAGTGAACGGAGATGTTTTCTTAGGGGCTATGGGGCAGGCGTTCTTTTCCTTAAGTTTGGGAATGGGATGTCTTTCAACCTATGCTTCTTATTTTGGGAAAGAAACCAAACTGGGAAATACGGCTCTGAGTGTCGGTGTGATTGATACTTTTGTGGCTGTCTTAGCCGGATTGATTATTTTTCCGGCAGCCTTTTCTGTAGGTATCCAGCCGGATGCGGGACCATCATTAATTTTTATTACATTGCCTAATGTTTTTCAACAAGCTTTTAGCGGTGTGCCGATATTAGCTTATATTTTCTCGGTGATGTTCTATGTCTTGCTGGCTTTGGCTGCATTGACTTCTACTATTTCTTTACATGAAGTGGTGACGGCTTTTCTGCACGAGGAATTCAATTTAACTCGTGGCCGTGCTGCTAGATTGGTCACCTTCGGGTGTATTATAATTGGGGTCATTTCTTCCTTGTCATTGGGGGTTATGCAGAAATATACGCTGTTTGATAAGGGATTCTTTGACTTGCTTGATTTTGTCACTGCAAAAATAATGCTTCCTTTGGGTGGTTTGCTGGTATGTATTTTTGTAGGATGGTATTTGAAACGTTCCGTTTCTTATGAGGAATTGACCAATGGAGGAAAGCTGAAAGCAGGTCTTTTCAATCTGTATATCTTTTTGTTGAGATACGTGGCACCTGTGGCTATCATTTTGATTTTTATCAATGAATTAGGGCTAATTTAGAATTGTAATGTGGAAAGACTTTTTCTATTTCTCGAAAAGCGAACGCAGAGCTATACTTTTTTTGTTGACTTTGCTTTTCATATTTATGTGTATATGGGTTCTTTTTCCAGTAAAGGAAGAGTCTTTGGAACAGGATCAAGAGGGAATAGAAGAAATAAAAAACTTTCTGGCCGGAGTACATGAAATGGAGGAGAAGGAATCTCTGCAATATTCCTATGATAAGCCTAAGAGAATAGAGGTGGTATTGGCTGCCTTTGATCCAAATTCAGCTGATTCCATCGAATTTTTGCAATGTGGATTGCCTCCTTTTATTGCACATACTATTTTGCAATACCGGAGAGCCGGCGGTAAATTCAGGACAGCGGATGATTTTTCTCGTGTTTATGGC
>NZ_JBCOCI010000047.1:30737-38234 GCF_040929485.1 Phocaeicola sp. RTP21198st1_B8_RTP21198_201120
TCTTAAAACCCTATATCCAGATTTCAGAGGCTTTTCGGCGGAAACAGGATACATTGCACTTTATCAAAAAGGTGGAGAAAGATACGTTGGCAGCTTATAAATATCCGGAAGGAACTTTAGTCGATTTGAGTGAAGCGGACACTACCGAGTTGAAAAAGATTCCGGGAATAGGCAGTGGCATTGCACGCATGATTGTGGCTTACCGGAAACGTTTGGGAGGTTTTTATGACACGGTTCAGTTAAAGGAAGTGAACTATGTAGATGAGGATATGTTGAAGTGGTTTAAACTCGGAAATACACCAATTCATCGGATAAATGCCAATAAGGCTGGGCTTGACAAACTTCGCTCTCATCCTTATATGAATTTTTATCAGGCAAAGGTGATTATAGAATGTAGGAGGAAAAAGGGAAAATTAAAAAGTCTTTCCCAGTTATCCTTGTATGAGGAATTCACTGAGAAAGACTTGGAACGTTTGTCGCACTATCTTGCTTTCGATTAATTGTTGGGATAACCAGCAGCTTCTGCTATTTTTACCGGAATTTCGGTATTGTCGATGCGGCCTTGGAATAGTTGGGCGCCGGCTCCGATAGCGAATACGGGGACATAACCTCCTGAGTGCCCTCCACTGGTCCAACCTACTAGAGCGATGTCATCCAGAATTCTCTTGGCCTCAGCTGCCAAAGGTTCGTCTTGTTGATATTCACTTTGGGTTAAATCTATCTCTTTACCGCTAAATGATTCATCATATACTTTCTTCAGGGATGCTTCTTGCTTTTCATTCAGTTGAATACTATCCCAAAATCCGAAATTATCCTTCAATGATTGCTTGATAACTTCCCAAGGTACTTGATTCTTGTATTTTTTTCTTAATTCGTTTACAATTTTGGTATATCCGCTTTCACTTACTTTTTGTGATTTTAAAGCTTGTAGGTTCAAAGTATACGGACCTTTTCCTAAAACGATTCCTCCGGTTTCGTGGTCGGCTGTTACTACAATCAGGGTTTCATCAGGATGTTGTTCGTAGAATTCGTAAGCAACTTTTATGGCATTATCCATATCCATCACTTCGTGGAATGCAGTAGCGGCGTCGTTGCTGTGGCAAGCCCAGTCTATTTTACCTCCTTCAACCATAAGGAAAAACCCTTTTGATAGATCTTTAGATAGGAAATTGATTCCGGCACGGGTGATTTCAGTTAAAGTCATATCGCCTTTTTTTCGATCGATAGCATAGGGGATAGCACTATTGTCTGTTGCTGTCGCAGGTTGTAAGAGAATCAGTTTATCCGATTTTTTTGCTTTTTTCTGATAGTCTTTGTAGCCACGGGCTATGGTATATCCGGCTTTGTCCACTAGTGTATACAAACTTTCTGAATTTGAACCGGCGGCTTTTTTGTTGGTGGGATCTAAAAAGTCTGATCCTGCATAGAAATCGAAGTTGGCATCAATCAAATCCAGACCTACGTTGTAATAGCTGCTTCTTTGTCCTTGGTGTGCGTAAAAAGCAGCCGGTGTGGCATGGTCTACGCTGACACTGGTACTGATACCTACACGGCAACCTTTTTCTTTTGCCCAAGAAGCAATACTGTTAACTTTGGTTTCCAGATCCTTTTTCACACCTAATGCGCCATTTTTTGTTTTGTTTCCCGTAGCAAGTGCTGTTCCTGCAGCGGCTGAATCTGTCACTCCGTTGGTTGCCGAGAAAGTAGTGGCTATGGTTGCATAAGGAAATTGGGTGAATAATAACGGAGTCACACCAATTTTGCCTTCCAACTCCCCACGATACATCTCTGTTCCTAAAACTTGGTTAACACCCATTCCATCTCCGATGAAATAAAATACATACTTTGCTTGCTGTGCCTGTACAAAAAGAATGGACAGGAATACAAATACGGTAATAAATGATAGTTTTTTCATATTAATTGAGTTAATGACATTTTTCTTTTTTTAGTCTAGCAAATATAGGGAAAAAAGACTTTTTATCGGTATTTCTTTTTTGAATAATTGAGATTTAATGACCAAATACTTTTTTTGCAATAAGTTTGTAAATGAAATGTTCTTGAGGTGTAATATAAAAAATCTGTTTGGGAGTAGGGAAATCCGTTTTTTGTACTATGTATCTGTTTGCTTTCGACATGAATATTGCATACAGATAATTGCTTTAATATTAGTGATTATTAATTATAAATCTTATATTTGTCTAATCTAGAGTCAGTAAGGTAAAGTATGGGAGAATTTATAAACGTATTAGTGTCAAAAGGGAAAAGCAATTTGATACCGGAAAAAGACAACCTGTATGGACAGTTTGTCGGTGAATGGGATTTTGAATGGGTTGATAACCAAGGTACAACAGGCGAAAGACATGTTCAGGGAGAGTGGATATTCGCTTGGGTACTGGAAGGGACTGCAATTCAAGATGTGTTTATTTGTCCTTCGCGTAAGGCGCGGATTAAAGATTATCAACCGGATGCAGCTTATGCGACTACGGTACGTATGTATAATCCTAATACAGAAGCATGGGATATTTTATATACGGAATTAGGAGGGGCTACACAACTGGAAGGAAAAAGAGAAGGAAACAGGATTGTTCAGACGGAAATTAATGAGAAGAATATACAGTGGGTGTTTTCGGAAATTACAGCGACCTCATTCCGTTGGCAACGTATGGTAAAGTGTCCGGATGATACTTGGGAAACTGAAGCTGAACTTTTTGCAGTTCGTCGATGATTAAGATTTATATGCATATTATATAAGTTTGAGATATTGCAGTCTAAAATAGACTTGTTGTAGTAGAAGCTCAGAGGTGATTTGACGAGTTTATAAAAAAAGAATGTGTGAATGATAAACAATCTCAGAACCGTTTTCTTGCATTTGGCGGAGAAACTGTATTCAAACTAAATCCTGCCAGCTATACGCAGGAAAAGATGTGGGGCAGGTATATGGAATCTTTGCGTAAGAATCTTTCTGCTTATACTCTTGATGATGCTCCCGAAGATGTTCGGGAACTCTACAAAGATGAATTCATCCAGCTTTATGCTTCAAGTATAAGGTGTTTTTTTAATATGCATCAAATTGGGATTTATATCGGGAAGGAGTAGTTTTGCTCCAAGACTTAATCAAATATGGAGGCAGGTCAGAAGTGGAGAAAGTTATAATCGAGCTGAAAGCTCGTATACCTCGTCATCCAGTCTATATTGCCGTATTTTGTGTTTTGTGAGAAAATAAAAAATCCTGATTTCCGAAATCAGGATTTTACTGTCTTTTTTTCTTCAAGGTGGTGCCACCAGCAACCGAAAATCAGTTTGTATAGCACTATTTCTCAATAAGTTATATCTTTATCACGATGTTAGTCCCTTGAATAAGGTTTTCACAGCTTTGCACCGTTCGACATCAGTTTGTATCTTGGGTACGATTTCTGAATACAAAGATAGAGATTTTTTGTTATAGTTACTATATTTGTATAAAATAGTTTTTGCAAATGAATGGATATAAATACAGGGCAAATATTGCCGTTAATGATAAGGGAAACCTCCGTGATATAGAAACTTTGATAAAAGATGAATTATGGGCTTCTTCTTTAACTGATTTAAATGACCCTTTTGAAGCAACTTATATAGATAATATAGAAAGAGCACTTGCCCTTTTTGAATCAGTTTTTGGAGCAAATATTAAAGACGTTAAAAAATATTGGGAAGAATTAATTCTGTTCAAAAATAATATAGGAATATACTCATTAGCATTATCTCAAGCCGATTATCCTGATAATGAATTGATGTGGGCACACTATGCAAATTCTCATAAAGGATTTTGTATAGAATATGATATTGAAAAATTACAGGACAGTGAAAATTATACTTTTGATGTAAATCGAATGAAAATCGAATATAAGAATGAACCACCAATAATTGGACTTGATGATATTTACAATAAAGATGGATTTTTGATTAAAATGTTTGGAACAAAATCTAAATCATGGGAATATGAGAATGAGATACGGTTAATATATTCAACTTCAAAACGGAAAGAATATAATCCTTTTGCATTAAAATCGATTTATTTTGGTTTAAATATGGATGAAAAGCATCAAATGCAAATAATAGAAGGATTAGCAAATAGGGATATAAGATTCTATAAAATGCAAAGAAAAGCAGAGTCATATAAGCTTATTCCTATATTGATTCATGAAAATAAGCGTATTATTAAGAATAAATTGTTACTATCTCAATATGAAATATTAAAAGAAAACCACAATCATGCCGTTGAAAATTTTCATGTATTATATAAAGGTGAAAGTATGAATAAAGAAGTATTGCATAATTTTGTCTTGAAATTCAGAGAAGAATACACAACAAAAAATGCTAATATTTATGTCTATAATAAAAGTGACATAGCTAATTTAATTGATAAATATCCATTAAATGATAAAGAAGCAGAGCTGTTGCTCTCTTGTACTATTGCTGAATCATGGTTCACTAATCCTACAGAAGTCTATGTTAATCTATCTTGAATCAGTTGCAGTTATTAAAGTGATAATAATACGGTATAATATCCTCCTGTTTTGGGTGCACCTCTAAATTCTACTATACCTTTTTCTTGTAAGGATTTAATATATCGCATTGTTGTTCTTACACTTTTGCCTATATGATTTGCTATTTCGGAAGCATTTAAGCCGGGAGTTACTATCAGTAAATTGATTATAGCTTGTTCATTCTCGTTTATAGCATCATTTACTATGTCATTTACTCTGCCATTTACTGTGTCATAGTTGGCAGAGTTAGAGATTTGACGTTTGAACACTGCTGTAAACATCCCCTCTGTGTGAAATTCCGGTTCGGGCAGATTCGCCTCTCTCATGGCTTCCTGCATACGGGGAATACCGGATGCAACTCTTTCAACCAAGTGCATACGGGTAAATAAACCGAAAATTAGCGGATTACGTGTCATACTTTTATGTCCGAAATCTTTAGCCACAACAGGTAGAAGTCCTCCGGGATTGGAAATCTCTACTCGGTCGTCAAACATTTCTATCATAATGCTTGCGCCTTGTTCGTAATAATCACGGTGCGACAGGGCGTTTATAATGGCTTCTTTAAATACGGTCAGAGGTATTTCCCAGATTTCCTCTCTTGGTCCTGCACCCTCTATTTTATAAGCTACTTGCAGTTTGCTTTCCAGCCAAGACATCGCCTGTAAATACTGTTGGTACAATGAACCTCCGAAAGTTTTATCATCTATAATATAGACTTTATTTGTTCCCTTGAAAAGAACACATCTTGTAACAGCGTGTGGAAATTTTCTTTCAGGTTGTTTTCCGAAGAACATCGCTGCTCCGTTCTTTGCCGTTCCATTTTCGGTAAACAGTTCCAAGTTCTCAAATATTTGTTTGTCGGGTGTGGACGGACTTAGTTTGGCTTCTGTTCGAAAGTCTTTAATCATTTGTTCGTCTGCATCCGTGTAGATATTGAACCAATGACAGGGTATATGGTCGAAAAAGATTTTGTTACATTCCTGAAAGAAGCTACGCATTTCTTCGGCTGTGCGAAGTTTCTGTGAATTTGCCCCCTCACGCACATAGATAGAACCGGAAAATATATAAGGTTTATCCTTGCCGGACGGAACATCAATTACCCAAACAGTTTTATTCCCAACATTTACGGAATACAATTCACAGTGGAGTGCAGGAGATATTTCGCTGATAGAACCTTGAATGGCAGAACGTTTATCGTTTTCTAAATTAGTATCTACTACTTGCCCGTTATCATCTACTCCAATAAGCAAATATCCTCCGTCTGCATTGGCGAAAGCACATATTTCCTCTGTCAGTTCACGAACTTTTGAAGGAACACGGACTTTAAATTCCACATTGTAGCCTTCTCCGCTATCAATGAGTGATTGTATGTTTTCTGTATTTAACATGAACTTTTATAATGGTGCCACAAAAATAGTTATTTGTTACGATTGTAAGTTGTTAGTTTCATTTTATTTATGGCAAAACATCCCTCTTCTCGCTTTTATCAATGCTGCATTTATTGAACAAGCCCAGCCTTTGAGCGAAGTTGACAGCTTCAATCGAATTGTTAGCTTTTAACTTTTGTAATATATTCTGTCTATGACTATTCACTGTATTAATGCTAACTTTTAATGCCTCTGCTATCTCTTTACTTAATAAGCCTTTCTTCATAAATCGTAAAACTTCTAATTCCCGGTTTGTCAAAGGTTCATCCAGTGTGTCAGATAAATCTATAAATATCTGCTCTCCAGTTTTAAAGTTATATAGGTGGCTTTTAATAATTTCCGATTCATGGCTTGCATCAACATCAATAACCGATAGCATAAGCCAAATATTTCCTGATTTATCTAACTCAAGAACTTGTTCTTGTTCTATTATGCGTATGTATTCACCCCGCATATTTCTTATCCTCATTTCATGAATGGCTTTATAGTTCCTCTTTTCTTCATTGGAGAATGAGCGTAATATCGAATAGATTTTCTTTCTTACAAGTAACCCATAATCTATATCGTCCGGATGTATAACCTCAATAACTGGCTGATGTCCATGAATAAACAACCTACGGGAGTCAAGTCCATATAGTTTAGGAATATTATCAGAAACAAAAACGAATTTATTAGTGTAGCAATCAAATACCAATACGATACTATGCGTAACTTCTGAAAGTTTAATCCAGTCATTTTTCCTCTTTTCAAGAATGGAATAATCAATTTCATCGAACTCTATGCTTGATGTTGGTAGTATATTTATGACTTTCTTTTCTATTTCATTAATTATCATGCTTGCTATGACGTTTATTGTTAAATAGTTAGGTTGCATCTCATTATAAATGACTATTGTCTTTAGAGTATCTTACATCTAACTTTGCACAAAGTTAATAAAAAGAGCATAAGTGTAAGGTAAATAGATGTTTAATGTTTTAATTATTCCTATATGATAAAAAAGATTTGTTTAGTGACACGGAGAGGTAAAAAAGTTATGGGTCGCAAAGTTGTAGTGACATCAGTATTTGAAACTGACATTGAAAATATTTGGTGCAAGATTCAAGATATTGAAACGCTAAGAGAAATTTGTAAACCCAAAGCAAGTTTTATATCTTATGGCAATATTCCTCCTGTTTGGAAAGAGGGGGAAACATTTTATTTTAAGATGTTTCTTCATCGATTTATTCCTATTGGAAAACATACAATCAACGTAATTAAGATTGATAAAAAATCAAGAGAAATAGTCTCAAATGAGTATAATAAAAGAGTAACTATATGGAATCATTATATTCAAATGGAAAAGATTACCGAAAATGTTATAAAATATACCGATAGTGTTGAATTGTATGCTGGTTATCTAACCCCGCTTGTTGCTTGGTGGACTCTTTATTTTTATAAACACAGACAAAAGAAATGGCAGAAAATTACAAAGCCTTAATTCCGCAACACTATTATAAATTAAACTTTTTAAGTACCTGAGCAACAAAAAGTTGCTCAGGATTTTG
>NZ_JBCOCI010000048.1:0-37940 GCF_040929485.1 Phocaeicola sp. RTP21198st1_B8_RTP21198_201120
TCTGCAAATTCAGTAATGAGAGGACGTGTAAACGCAATAAGGACGTTCAAGGGCTTAGTTGCGGATTTGAGGTTATAAAAAGAACCAGGGAATTTTCAAAAAGTCAGATAATGAGGCGTTGATTGTACGACTGGCGGTGAATCATTCAATGTTGAATGATAAATTGCGTTTGAACGTCAGCGTTAATTCTAATACGCAGAACTATACAACGACCGGAGATGGTTCCTCTTTCAATAGAGGGGTATATAGTGCGGCATTGGTTACTAATCCTACCTTGCCTATTTATAAGCAGGATGTAAATAAGGATGTCCTGTCATCAATGCCGGAGTATGATGGTCCTTGGGCACAGCCTTCGGCTCTGGTGGCTATCGCCAATCCGCTGAGTACTATCGAGACAGCTAATGGCAGACATCACAGACAGCGTACCAGATTGAATGGTAATGTTACTTTCCAACCCATCGAATCATTGAAATTCAATGCTTTGTTATCTTGGGATAGATATTACGAAACAAGGGGTTATCGTGAGACTTTTGATAATTTCAATACCACAGTGGCTCATTCCCGTGATGGTTTTGCCTCCAGAGGTACTTGTGAGACTACAGACCAGTTGTTTGAATTTACCGCTCAGTATAGTGAAGTTTTTGGCATTCATAATATTTCTGTATTGGGAGGTTATGGCTATCAGAAGAATATATGGGAGGATTATTGGATGCGGAACTGGAATTTTCCTACAGACCAGTTTGGCTGGGATAATATCGCTTTAGGACGTGGCGACAGCGATATTGCCGGTGCTGCTATTCCTATTAACAGTAATAAAACGTCAGGTAATCTTATCAGTTTTTTCGGACGTATCAATTACATATTGGCGGGCAAGTATTTGGCTACCATTAGTGTAAGGCATGAGGCAGACTCCAAATTTGTGGGTTCCGATCAGGTTTGGGGTACATTTCCGGCTGTAAGTCTGGCATGGCGGATTAATGAAGAGAATTTTATGAAAAATATCAAGTGGATTAATAGCTTGAAACTTCGTGCCGGTTATGGTGTGACAGGTATTGCTCCTTCCAATCCTTATTTGGCAACCTATCGTTTGGGATATACTTCAAATAATGATACTTTTTATTATAATGGTCAATGGGTGAATAAATTGACTCCGCAGAGTAATCCGAATCCGGAATTCACATGGGAAAAGAAGAAGGAATTTAATGTGGGGCTTGATTTCTCTATTCTGAAAGATCGTATCAGTGGTAGTGTTGATGCTTATTACAGAAAAACTGTAGACTTGTTATATAATTATCCTGTTCCTGTTCCGCCCAATGTATATGGCACTACACTGGCAAATGTGGGTACTATCAGTAATAAGGGACTGGAGATATTGCTGAACGGGGTTGTCTTTAATAAAAAAGATTTTGGTTGGAATACCACACTGACTTATTCTACTAATAAGAATAAGCTTGACAAATTGAATAATAGTAAATACCAGTTGGCAAACGATTATTTTTATGTGGGTGACGCACAAGCGCCTATGTCGGGAGTCCCTACCCATCGTGTAAAAGTAGGGGAGTCTATAGGGCAGATTTGGGGTTGGAAAGTATTGGATATTACAGAAGACGGTAAATGGATTTATGAAGATCAGAATGGTAATGCTGTAGAGTCTAAAGATGTGAAGATAGAGGATAGAAAAGTGATTGGTAATGGTTTGCCAAAGCATTATTTGGGATGGAACAATGATTTCCGTTATAAAAATTTTGATTTGAGCGTTACCATGAGAGGAGCCTTTGGATTCCAGAATATCAACTTTACTCGTCTGCATTATGAGAATTATAGAGACCAGGCAATGAATAATTTGAAAGCCGGGTATGAAAAAGTATTTGGTAAAGCGGTGCTGACGGACTCCAAGCAATTTAATAGTTACTATGTGGAGGATGGTGATTATTGGAAAATTGATAATATTGTATTGGGGTATAATTTCAAGAAAGACTTTATTAAAGGGATTAAGGGAATGCGTCTGTATTTCTCTGTTCAAAACGCTTTGACCATTACCGGATACAAAGGACTTGATCCGGAGGTAGGCGGTTCGCTTTTAACTCCGGGAACAGATGACAGAAACAAGTATCCCACTACCCGTTCATATACCTTTGGCGTTAACTTGAATTTTTAAATTATTAGATTGAAGAACATGAAAAGAAGAATAAGAATAGCATTGATGTGTCCTGCACTTTGTTGTCTGATAGGAGCATCATTGAATAGTTGTATGGAACTGGACGATAGCGTGTATACTACGATCGTATCCGATAAATATCATTATACGGAAAAGGACATGGTTGCCATATTAGGTAATGCTTATACTCCATGGCGTTCTGTTGTTATCGGTGCAATAAATGAAACGCAGACCATTTCTACAGATGAGACCATGATACCGGTACATCCTTGGGGATGGAATGGGACTACCATTAACATGCATTTACATACCTGGACTTCGGAGACAGGTGAGGCTGTTAATCGGTGGGGTGACCTGTATACTGGTATAAACAATGCCAATCAGGTAATTTACCAGATTGAATCCGGCCTGTTGCCTGTGACGGAAGGTAAGGATAATTATTTGGCGGAGTTAAAAGCGGTAAGGGCTTCTTATTATTATATGCTTTGTGATTATTACGGCAATGTACCCTATCTGACCCGTTTTGATGTCCCTCAAGGTTTTCTTCCCGAACAAATCAGTCGTAAAGCCTTGAATGATTCTATCATTGCCGAAGTGACAGCCGCCCTTCCTTTATTACCGGAGAATGTTGATGAATCGACTTACGGACGTTTTACCAAATGGGCTGCTTATGCTTTATTGGCCAAGATGTATATCAATGCGGAGGTGTATACGGGAACCCCACAATGGCAAAAGTGTCTGGATGCCTGTGAGGAGATCATAAAATCTGGAAAATTCTCGTTGGCGGGAAATCAGAAAGATGTATTCAAGGCTGATAATGAGGATTGTACGGAAGCTGTTTTTGTTGTTCCTTTTGATCAAAGTTACGCCGGTGGATTGAATATATTCAATTACGCTCTAAACGGTCAGTTCTCTCAGGTATATTCCACTAAGAGTTTTGGTGGTTGGGGAGGTTCGGTTGCTGTTCCGCAATTTATAAATACATTTGATCCGGATGACAGTCGTCTGACCGAGAATTATTTGATGGGACAGCAAGTGTATCCCGATGGTTCCAATGTGTTGTGCGAGATAGGCAACAGTCAGGGGATTCCTATGAATATTGTAAATGTGGTTCCGGGGGTTGATTGGGCTGAGGAATTACATGGATATCATTTGGCAAAGTATGAGTATGTTGCCGGTATGTCTCCTGGTGCTATGAGTAACGATGTTTTCCCCTTCCGCTATACAGATATATTGATGATGAAAGCTGAATGTTTGTTAAGGACTGGAAAAGCGGACGAAGCGGCACAAATTGTAACAGAAATCAGACAACGCGCATTCAAGTCTGCTCCGGAAAAAGCGGTAGTCACTGGTGCGGAACTGATGGGAGGGAGTACCTATGATTATGGATTGCGCGAAACAACCTATTTGGACAAGATTAAAAGTCCTAGAACAACTCATGAAGGTGGAGCAGATATAAAATATGGTCGCTTTTTGGATGAATTGGGTTGGGAGTTTAACCAAGAAGGAAGAAGAAGGCAGGACTTGATTCGTTTTGGAGTATGGACAACTAAATCATGGCTTTCTCATTCTGCTACAAATGATATAAATAAGAACTTGTATCCTATTCCAAGAGCTGAATTGGATAAGAATGGTAAGTTAAAGCAGAATCCGGGATATTAGTGGATTGGTAATGAACAGACTGTCCGAAAACCTGTTTGGCACTTTTTGTCATGTGCGGTTCCGGACAGTCTTTTTCTTTTAATATTTATTTGAAGTGATGGTATGAAAAGGTTTGCCGGTTGGTTGTTGTTTTTCTGGGGATGTATATGTTGTATATGTGCCTCTGAAATTTCTATAACAGATTCATGGAAGTATAAAGCAGAGAATGATGAACGTTTTTCCAGTATGGATTGGAATGATTCTGATTGGGTAACTGTAGATTTGCCTCATACTTGGAATGCCGGAGATGTGATTGACGAGCAACGGGGATATAGGCGTGGCATATCTTGGTATAGGAAGAAGTTGTTCATTCCTTCAGAGGCACGGGATAAGAAAATAACTCTTCGTTTTGATGGAGTGGCCAGCAAGGCAGACGTCTATTTAAATGGGAAATTATTGAAAACTCATTTGGGGGCATATACCGCTTTCGGAGTTGATATAACTGATATCTGTGAAGTTGGAAAGGAAAATCTGTTGGCGGTAAAAGTGGATAATAGTTCTTCTTTGGGGGAAATCCTTCCACCGGTTTCCGGAGATTTTTCTATTTTTGGGGGTATTTATCGCAGGGTGTTCTTGCAATGGACGGAAAAAGTGCATTTTGTGACAGAACCTTATGCAGCTGTTCCAGTAAGGATACAAACCCCTGAAGTGTCGGTATCTGAGGCGTCAATGCAAATTGTGGCTTTTCTTAAAAATGACTTTACCGATACAAAGCACGTGCACGTCAATGTTTTTCTTTGCGATGAAATGAATCGGATTGTGAAAGAGAAACAGTTGAAACTGAAACTGATTCCAGGCAGGAAATATCCTATATCCACTTCTGTAGGAAGGATAGAGAATCCTCATTTGTGGTCTCCTGAATTGCCTTATTTATATACGGTAAAAGTGCAGGTATGCGATGCCAAGAATGGAGAAATGTATCAAGAAGTAATTTCTCCGGTTGGATTCAGATGGTTTTCGGTGGACAAGACAGGCTTTTATCTGAACGGGAAGTATCTTAAATTGAGGGGAGCTGCACGGCATCAGGATTATGCAGGTTTGGGAACGGCTATTCCCGTTGAAATGAATCGTAGGGATATGCGGTTGCTGAAAGAAATGGGAGCTAATTTTGTGCGTATCAGTCATTATCCTCAAGATCCGGAAATATATCGAGCCTGTGACGAATTGGGGTTGATAGTATGGTCTGAAATTTGTGTTGTGAATGAAGTGAGAAAAAATGCGGCATTCGCTCATAACTGCAAAGAAATGTTGAAAGAGATGATTCTTCAGAACTACAATCATCCATCGGTGGTACTATGGGGGGCTATGAATGAATTATGGGATTACCATAAGCAAGCTATTGCGTTGGCTAGGGAATTGGAGGCTTTGAAAAAAGAGCTGGATCCTTATCGTCTTTCTTGTGTCGCCTTTCATGCTTTTACTTGGGAGAAACCCTATACACAGTCTAGTAAGGAGATGTTTAGTATTTCGGATGTTAACGGGGTGAATGTATATGAGTCTTGGTATCAGGGAGATTCTGCTACGATTGCACCTATGTTTGATAAATTTTGTAGTTATTCTACTGCAAAACCTCGTTTTTTGTCGGAATTTGGAGCAGGAAGCGATGAACGTATCCATTCTTATACTCCGCGTACATTTGATTTTACTCCGGAATTTCAATTGGATTTTAATCGCAGATATATCAATGAAATGGAGAAACGTCCGGATTATATAGGTTATTCTATTTGGAATTTGGTTGATTTTCAGGTGGATGGTCGTGGTGATAGCAAGCCTAATCTGAATCAAAAAGGAATGTTGACAGAGGATCGTCGGAAGAAAGAGATTTATTATTACTGTCAGGCTCGTTGGTCGGACATTCCGATGATTCATATTGCCGGGGCCGATTGGACGAAAAGGGTGGAAATTTGTGATGATAGTATAAATGTGCGTAAGATCAGTGTTTTTTCTAATCAGAAAACGGTGGAGTTAATTCATAATGGAAAGTCTTTGGGTGTGCGTGAAGTGGTAAATGGGGAAGCTGTTTTCGCAGTTCCTTTTATAAACGGAGAGAATCTGCTGGATGCTCGAAGTGGGGCACTTTCAGACAGGCTGAAGATACAGATGAAATTGTTATCTTCCCGTCTTACTGACAGTGATGTGCTTTTGGACGGTCTTTGTATTAATTTGGGACAGGAGCATTGTTATTTTATAGACCCGCAGCTTCAGGAAATATGGATACCCGATAAACCTTATACAAAGGGAAGTTGGGGATATATGGATGGAAAACCTTTTAACTCTTGGCCGGGATCATCACATGATGGAGTTAGGTATGGAGTAGGGGCTGATATAAAAAATACTTTTTTAGAGCCTCTTTTTCAGACCTTTTTGATTGGTACGACTTGTTACCGGCTGGATGTTCCTGACGGAGTATATGAAATTGGCTTTTATTTCACGGAACCTTTCAGTAAGGATGAACGGAAAAATATTGTGCGTACAGGTGTTTCTGCCGAGGGACAACGTGTATTTGATGTGTCAGTCAATGGAGAAAAATTGATAGATTCATTGAATCTGGCTGATTCTTATGGCGAGCAGACAGCTGTTGTAAAGACACTTGTGGTCAATGTGCGGAATCATGAAGGACTGGAGATTCTGCTTTCTCCTCAAAAAGGACAAGGTGTTATTAGCGGATTAAAAGTAAAGAAAATACGATGATATGGGCTGAAAAACTTCTGAATGAGTAAAATGGTTATATTCTTTCTTTTTCTGACAAGATTCTTTTCCATGAAACTCAGGGACAGATGTACTTTTGCTGATGTAAAATTTGAATAAAAAACGGTATGTTTAAGAAAAAGAGAAATATAGGGAAATTGTTATTAGGTTCCTTTTTGATTGTGGCTGTACTGACAGCATGTATGGAGGAAAAAAGGGAGATGAAGATAGATATGCTTTCACGTCCCGGTACGATAGATAGGAATGTCAGTTATCAGGGAAATCGTTTGCCTTTGAAACCATTGCATTTTATAAAATTGCCGGTAGGAACCATTGAGCCGGAAGGCTGGCTGAAAAAGTACCTGCTGTTGCAAAAAGAGGGATTAACCGGGAAACTGGGTGAAATTAGTGCGTGGTTGGATAAGAAGGATAATGCGTGGTTGCTGTCTGGTGGAGATCATGGTTGGGAAGAAGTCCCTTATTGGCTGAAAGGATATGGTGATTTGGCTTATATCTTAAAAGATTCTGCTATGATTGCAGAAACAAAAGTCTGGATTGAAGCAGCTATTCAGAGCCGGCAACCGGATGGCTTTTTCGGTCCGGTGAATGAACGTGGAGGGAAGAGAGAACTTTGGGCGAATATGGTAATGCTTTGGTGTTTGCAATCTTATTATGAATATTCTGGTGATAAGAGAGTGTTGACTTTGATGACTGATTACTTTAAATGGCAACTAACTGTCCCCGATGATAAATTTTTGGAAGATTATTGGGAGAACAGCCGTGGGGGGGATAATCTGTATAGTGTTTATTGGCTTTATAACATCACAGGAGAACAATTCCTGCTGGAGCTTGCTCGGAAACTTCATCGTAATACGGCAGACTGGACAAATGAATCGGATTTGCCTAATTGGCATAATGTGAATATTGCACAGTGCTTTCGTGAACCGGCTACTTACTATATGCTTAGTGGTGATTCGGCAGATTTGCAGGCATCTTATCGAGTGCATCATCTGGTGAGACGTATTTTCGGACAGGTGCCGGGAGGTATGTTCGGAGCGGACGAGAATGCCCGTTTGGCTTATATTGATCCACGACAAGGTACAGAAACTTGTGGATTTGTAGAACAGATGGCGTCTGATGAGATAATGCTTCGTATGACCGGTGATCCTTTTTGGGCTGAGCATTGCGAGGAGGTCGCTTTCAATTCTTATCCGGCGGCGGTAATGCCTGATTTCAAAGCTTTAAGATATATTACTTGTCCCAATCAGGTGGTGAGTGATTCTAAAGACCATAAACCCGGAATTGATAATGGTGGTCCTTTCTTGGCTATGAATCCTTTCAGCAGTCGTTGCTGTCAGCATAACCATGCGCAAGGCTGGCCTTACTATATTGAAAATTTGGTTTATGCAACTCCGGATAACGGGCTCGCCGCCATTATTTACGGTCCGTGTTGTGCACAGGCGAAAGTAGGGGTAAACGGTACTGAAGTTATTCTGAGAGAAGAAACAAACTATCCGTTTGAAGAAATGATTCGGTTTACAGTGCAAGTTTCCGGTAAAGTGGATTTTCCATTATATCTTCGTGTACCTGCTTGGTGCAAGGGGGGGACATTAATAGTTAACGGAGAAACGGTAGCTGCTGGTATGGAGTCTGGTAAATATGTTCGTTTGGATAGAACTTGGAGTAATGGAGATGTGGTAATCTTGCAATTACCCATGTCTTTATCTGTTCAAAGATGGCAGACCAATCAAAACAGTGCCAGCGTGAATTACGGTCCTTTGACTTTCTCTCTATTGATAGAGGAAGAGTATAGAAAGGTAAGTAGTGCAGAAAATGCTATATGGGATTCTAAATGGCAGAAAGGTGCTGATGTCAATGCTTGGCCTACTTATGAAATCTATCCTCAAAGTGCTTGGAACTATGCTTTGAAATTGGATGATAAGGTTTTGGAGCAATGCTTGAAAGTCGAGAAGAGAGAATGGCCTTCAGACAATTATCCTTTTACTGCTGATAACGTTCCTCTAGTGATAAAAGCACAAGGGAGAAGAGTGCCTTCTTGGGGCATAGATCAATATGGCTTATGTGGTGTGTTGCCGGAAGAAGGGGCTCCGAAAAGTGAAATATTGGAAGATATAACCTTGATACCGATGGGAGCTGCCCGTTTGCGTATCTCGGCATTTCCTGTAACTTATGAATAATTTTATATTACTATGAAAAGACTGTTATTTGTGATTCTATTGACAATTATGGGATGTTGCGGTGTACATGTGCAAGCCGTTGGATACGAAAAAATTATTAATCCGGTATTGCCGGGTGATCGTCCTGATCCTACTGTCATTGAAATAAATGGAGAGTATTGGGCTGCTGCGACTTCTAATGAATGGTCGCCGTTGTTCCCTATTTTTAAATCAAAAGATTTAGTGAACTGGGAATTGGTGAATTATGTTTTTCCGGATGGAGCACCTGATTGGGCATTAAATAATTTTTGGGCCCCGGAATTATCGTATGATGAGAAACAGGGAAAGGTTTATCTGTATTATACAGCCCGTGACAAGAGGACAAAGAGATTATCGTGTGCGGCGGCGGTAGCTGATTCCCCGATGGGGAGGTTCAAAGATTTGGGACCGTTGGTTGCTCAGGAACCAGGCTCTATTGATGCTTTTGCTGCAAGAGATGAGAAGGGTAAACTTTATCTTATATGGAAAGAAGACGGCAACAGTATGGGCTTGCCTACAAATATTTGGGCACAGGAGATGACGGAGGACCGCACCCGTCTGATAGGAGAAATGACTTCCTTGTTCTGTAATGACACTCCTTGGGAGGAAGGGTTGGTAGAAGGGGTATGTGTTTTTAAAAAGCAGGATTATTTTTATATTCTGTATTCGGCAGCTAGTTGTTGTGACAAGAAATGTAATTATAAAACAGGAGTGGCCCGTTCCAAATCTTTGCTGGGCAAATGGGAGAAGTATGAAAAGAATCCCATTTTGGTAGACAATCAGGATTGGCGTTGTCCCGGACATGGTACTATAGTTCGGAAAGATGGAAAGGAGTTTTATTTGTATCATGCTTATAATAGGAGTGGTTCGGTATATGTCGGACGTCAGGGCGTGTTGGAGGAATTGTGTTGGGGAGAGGATGGCTGGCCTTATTTTAGGAACGATGCCGTTTATAATCGTCCTAATTTGTCTTTGGATTATGTGGATTCCTTTAAGGGTAATACACTAGCTCCCATTTGGCAATGGAGGGTAACCCAGAAAATAGATTATCAGACAGGAAAAAACGGATTACATCTAGGAGCATCTATGGAAAACAGGGAATTGGGTACTCTGCTGGTACAACCTGTCAAGGCTTTGAATTTTTCGTTGACTGCTACTGTTGATAACCGGAAAAGTATGGCTGCGGCTGGTATCGGTATTATTGGTGGAGCTCATAATGGATTTGGCGCTCCTTTAGCCGGTATTGGCATATCAGTTTTGAAAGATAAGGTGGAAGTATGGAAAAATGTAGATGGTAAAGTTGATGTCTTGGCTCAAAGTGCTATAACGGTGTCAGCAACGGCACAGGTCAGGATGACTGTGAAAGACGGGTATTGGCTTTGCTTTGAGTTCCGGAAAGGGCAGAGGTGGATACCTTTGGCAACGGAAATTGATGCTTCGCCGTATGTTCCGTGGGGAATGGGCTTCCGCATAGGCTTGTGTGCTAAAGGGGGAGACGGAACCTTTGCTGATTTCCGTAAGATTGAATTGATTCATTGATTGTGTTTTTTATAAAATCTGTTACCATGAAAAAATATAGGTTAGTATTCGTTTTAAGTATATTGTTTTTAGGAGTGATCAAGTTGACTGCATCGGAATATGAGCAGGTGCGCAAAGCACCTCGTGTACATGTTCCGGTATGGCAGTCATTTGCACTGTCGGAAGTCGAATTAACCGATAGCTATTTTAAGAAAGCGATGGATTTACATAAAGGATATCTGCTGTCGCTGGATGTAGACAGGCTCATTCCACACGTACGCCGTAGTGTCGGTTTGCAGGGGAAAGGAGATAATTACGGAGGATGGGAGAAGCATGGTGGATGTACCTATGGTCATTATATGTCTGCTTGTGCCATGATGTATGCTTCTACAGGCGAGAAAGCCTTGCTGGATAAATTGAATTATATGCTGGATGAACTGCAAGAGTGCCAAAAACAGACCCCGGATGGTTGGTTCATTACCGGTAAAAGAGGAAAGGAGGGTTATTTGCAGTTGCTTCAAGGGAATGTGGTGCTTAACCAGCCGGATGAAACCGGACAACCTTGGAATTATAACCAGAATGGGAACTCATGGTATTGTATCCATAAGATTTTGGCGGGATTGAGGGATGCATATGTCTATGCAGGTTGTAGGCAAGCCAAGGATATATTGATGCCTTTGGCGGATTTTATTTCTCATATAGCCTTGAATAGCAATAGGGATCTTTTTCAAAGTACCTTGAGTGTGGAACAGGGGGGGATGAATGAAGTTTTTGTTGATATTTATAGTATTACCGGAGATAAGAAATTTTTGCAGACGGCAGAAAGGTTCAATCATATCAATGTTATTTATCCGATTGCTAACGGAGAAGATGTGTTATTCGGTCGCCATGCTAACGATCAAATACCCAAATTTATGGGAGTAGCCAGAGAGTATGAGTTCTCACCCAATGATATTTATTATCAGGCTGCCCGTAACTTTTGGAATATTGTAATTAAAGATCACACATTGGCTATCGGTGGAAATAGTTGTTATGAGCGTTTTGGCGTACTGGGTGAAGAAAGCAAGCGGCTGGACTATACTTCGGCAGAAACTTGTAATACATATAACATGTTGAAATTGTCAAGACAGTTGTTCATGTTGGATGGTGATTATAAATATCTGAATTACTATGAACATGCTTTATATAACCATATTCTTGCTTCACAAGATCCTGATATGCCGGGCTGTGTGACTTATTATACTTCTTTGTTGCCGGGATCATTTAAGCAATATAGTACTCCGTTTGATTCTTTCTGGTGTTGTGTGGGTACAGGGATGGAGAATCATTCTAAGTATGCCGAATCCATTTATTTTAAGGATAACCAAGAATTGCTGGTCAATCTGTATATTCCTTCACGTCTCCACTGGAAGGAAAAAGGTTTGAAGCTGACTTTGGATACTTATTTCCCGGAATCGGATACGGTTACAGTAAGGATGGATGAAATAGGGAGCTATACAGGAACGCTTCTGTTCCGTTATCCGGATTGGGTGAGCGGTGATGCTGTAGTTCGTATTAATGGAGAGCCGGCACAGACGGAAGCACATAAGGGAAGCTACATTCGCCTGTTGGATTCTGTTAAGAGCGGAGATGTGATAACATTGGTTTTCACACGTAACTTATATATTGATTATGCAAAGGATGAACCTCATTTCGGCTCTGTCATGTATGGCCCGATATTGCTTGCGGGAGGATTGGGGACGGATGATATGCCCGAAGATAGGGTTATTGACAATCGTGCTTGCCGTGAATCGCTTCCGGCAAAGAATATTCCTATGTTAGTGGGTCCATTGACCGATCTGGATAGCTGGATACAATGTTCTTCACAACATCCTTTACGGTTTACAGTAAAGAATGGAGGTGGACAACAAGGGGTAGGGTTGGTCCCTTATTTTCAAATGCATCATCAGCGGCATACTGTATATTGGAAACTTTATTCTCCGGATGAATTTGTTTATCGTACTCGTTCTTTAACGGATGAAGTGAAGATCGGTGACGAGACAGATGAAAGGAAACATGCGTTGCAAGGGGAGAATGATTCTATTTATTGGCATGATTATTTTTGGGCAAAGAATACTCGGTTCCGTATGGCAAAAGACGGATGGTTTTCTTACACACTTCATATAAATAAAACGGAACAAAAGCCTTATCATCTGATTTGTCGTTTCTGGGGAGACGAGCCTGATACTTGTCAGTTTGATATATTGATTGACGGCAACTATTTGCGTACTGTCAGTTTGAATCGAAAACTATATCTGACCTATGTGGACGATGTGTATTCTATTCCTGCGGACTGGACTCGTGGAAAGGATAAAGTGAATGTTACTTTCCGTGCTGCTCAAGGGAAGAATGCCGGAGGATTGTATGAATTGAAAATTACTTCAGATACGAATTATAGATAAACTTTAAATATAGATTACCATGAAAAAAACGTTGGTTATATTATTCGTCGCCGGGGTTCTTGCCGCGTGTAAGTCGACGGATAGCAATAAATCTGATTATCAATACAAGGATGTACCTTTTACCAATGTACACTTTTCTGATGATTTCTGGGCACCTCGTATTGAAACCATTCGTAGTGTTACCGTGCCTTTTGCTTTTCATAAATGTGAGGAAACTCATCGTATAGATAATTTTGCAGTAGCGGGGAAACTGATGGAAGGAAAATTCAATTCCCCTTATCCGTTTGATGATTCGGATGTGTATAAGATAATGGAAGGAGCTGCTTACTTGTTGGCGGTGAAGGAGGATAAAGCGCTGGATATGTATATGGACAGTCTGATTCATCTGATAGGAGCTGCGCAGGAACCGGATGGTTATCTTTATACTACCCGTACTATTGGCGGGGATTCGCAACATCCGTGGGCTGGCAGTAAAAGATGGGAAAATGAACGTGACAACAGCCATGAATTGTATAATGTAGGACACATGTATGAGGCGGCTGTAGCTCATTATCTAGCTACCGGAAAACGTTCATTTCTTGATATAGCCATTAAGAGTGCGGATTTGTTGTGTAATACCTTTGGTCCTGAAGAAGAAAAGATTACTGTAGCGCCAGGGCATCAGGAAGTGGAGATTGGGCTGGTAAAACTTTATAGGGTGATAGGAGATAAACGTTATTTGGATTTGTCACAATTCTTTTTGGAGGCTCGTGGAAAGTATGACAAATATGATCGGAATAGTGAGGATCAGTTCCGTAACGGATCTTATTGGCAGGATCATAAGCCAGTCATTGCTCAGGATGAGGCTGTAGGCCATGCAGTGCGGGCTACCTACATGTATGCTGCTATGACAGATATAGCCGCTTTGAAAAACGAGCGGCATTTTGAAAATGCTGTGGGTAAATTATGGGACAATGTAGTAGGGAAGAAGATGTATATTACCGGAGCTATTGGTTCAACTCGTCATGGAGAAGCGTTTGGTAAAAACTATGAGTTGCCTAATAGTACAGCTTATTGTGAAACATGTGCTTCTGTTGCCAATTGCATGTGGAATTTACGCATGTTCATGTTGCATGGTGATGCCAAATACATTGATGTGCTGGAACGTTCTTTGTATAACGGGGTGTTGAGTGGCATCAGTCTGGATGGAAAGAAGTTTTTTTATCCAAATGTCCTCTCTTGCGATGAAAATGGCTCAGAGCGTAGCGAATGGTTTGATTGTTCTTGCTGCCCTTCTAATCTAGCTCGTTTTATTCCTTCGGTGCCAGGGTATGTGTATGCCACTTCTTCCAAAGGATTTTATGTGAATCTGTATGGTGCCAACCATGCTGATGTAGTTCTAAAGAATGGAAAGCATGTACAGGTGGAACAACAGACGGATTATCCGTGGAATGGAAAGATAAAGTTGATATTGACTCCGGAAACCCCGGAAGATTTTGCTGTTATGTTGCGTATTCCGGGATGGGTAAATAGTCAGCCTGTACCTTCCGATCTTTATACTTATACCAGGCATGATAAAGGAGCCGTAAAAATTACAATCAATGGAAAACCCCAGGATTTTGTAATGGAGAAAGGATATGCCGTTTTATCCGGTAGTTGGAAACAGGGGGATACAATTGAACTAAGTCTTCCGATGGATGTCCACAAGGTTTCAGCAAATGATAAGGTTGCTGCGGATGTGAATCATCTTGCCGTAGAGCGTGGCCCGATAGTTTATTGTGCAGAGTTTGCTGACAATGGAGGGACTGTATTGAATTATGTGCTGAAACCGGAAACGGCTTTTGAGGCTGCTCCTGCTTCTATGTTGGGAGGTGTGGAGATATTGAAAGGAACCACAGAACGCATTATTGCCGAGAATGATTTTAAGGAAATAAAGTCTGTGACAGATTCTATCCTGCTTATTCCTTATTATGCACGGTCTCATAGAGGAAATGGTGAAATGGCTGTGTGGCTTCCTTCCGATGAGAATATATTGAAAGATCAGCTAAAAGAACGTGCCCGTATTACGGATAAAGTTTTTATCGGTAAAGAAAGTTCGGAAACTGCGCATCAGTTGAAAGGTGAGAATACTCATACGGGAGGACCAAATACATGGCGTGATGCCTCGGATGGTGGATGGTTTTCGTATACCCTGAGAGTAGATCCGGTTCAACCGATGGAATTGGTTTTGACTTATAGCAGTACAGATGGAGGAAATCGTGAATTCGAGATATTTGCCGAACATGAAAAGATAGGAGAGCAAAAATTACGGGTGGAAACTTTTAGTGCATGGATTGATAAAGTGTATCCTATTCCTGTTGATTTAACTCGGGGGAAAAGTCATGTAACTGTTAAGATACAGGCTTTGCCCGGTATGATTGCTGGAGGTGTGTTTGGTTGCAGAATGCAGAAGCAAAAAAAATAGGCTTATGAAACGCTATATTATGACCACCGGATTGATGTGTATATGCGTGTTTTGTTCTTTAGCCCAAAAACAAATGATGTATGGAGATACAAGCCGTATTGGAATACCTTTTTCTAAAGATCCTCATGTAGTGGAGTTCCAAGGTAAATATCTGATGTATTATTCTATTCCTCCAAAGCAGAATGGAAACGCGGAAGCGCAAGGTTGGGGAATAGGCATTGCCGGGAGCAAGAATCTGAAAGATTGGCATCGTATTGGAGAAATCATACCTCAAACAGCTTATGAGTCTAAAGGGTTATGTGCTCCGGGTGCTTTGGTAAGAAATGATACGGTTCATCTATTCTATCAGACGTATGGTAATGGTGCTAAAGATGCTATTTGTCATGCATGGTCTGAAGATGGGATCCATTTTGTACGTAATGCTACAAATCCTATTTTTTCTCCGGAAGGGGAGTGGAACTGCGGGCGTGCCATCGATGCGGAGGTCGTTTTTTTAAAGGATCGGTATTATTTATATTATGCAACTCGTACTCCTGATTATTCTACCCAAATTATAGGAGTTGCAATGGCACCTGCACATACGGATTTTTCGAAACAGGCATGGAAGAGTCCGGTGAATCATCCGGTGCTTGTTCCCGAATATCCTTGGGAAGAGAAGTGTGTCGAAGGAGCATCTGTTGTGCAGATGGGAGATGAGATGTTTATGTTTTATGCCGGGGCCTATAATAATCGTCCTCAGCAGATTGGAGTTGCTAAAAGTAGTGATGGTATTCATTGGACAAAACTTTCTAATAAACCCTTTCTGATGAATGGTGATCCTGGAACATGGAATTGCTGTGAGTCCGGACATCCTCATCTCTTTAAAACAAGGAAAGGAAAAACATATTTATTTTATCAAGGGAATGATGACTTTGGTAAAACTTGGTTTCTTTCGAATATGGAGGTCAAATGGAAGAATAGACATCCTTTTATCGCTCATTATATAAATCAAAAAGCACATTAAATATGAAGAAAATATTTCTTTTTCTATATACCTTATTGGTCTTTTCCGGTGTATACGCACAAGAAAACAAGGTAAAGGTGGAGCCGGTGAATGGAGATAAAATTTCTTTGTTCTCTTTAAAAGAAGTCCGTTTACTGGATAGTGATTTTAAACATATCATGGACCTGAACCACGCCTATATGCTTTCTTTGGAACCTGACCGTTTGCTGTCTTGGTTTCGGAGAGAAGCAGGTTTGACACCTAAGGCACAACCCTATCCTTTTTGGGAATCTGAGTATATGAACGGGCATGGACCTTTACCGGGACATATTATGGGGTTTTATCTGTCTGGAATTTCTATGATGTATGATTCTACGGGAGATACTGCAATTCTAAGTAGATTAAGCTATATCTTGGAGGAGTTATCTCTTTGCCAGCAAGCTGGAGGTGATGGATATTTGTTACCTACTATTTGCGGTAGAGCTATTTTCGAGAATGTGCTGGATGGAAATTTCAAGACTTCTAATCCTTTTATTGAGACTCCTTATGACAAATGCTGGGAACCTGTGTATGTCATGAACAAGATCATGTTGGGGCTTTATCAGGTTTATATGCGATGTGATTTATTACAGGCAAAAGAAATATTGGTAAAGATGGCAGACTGGTTCGGCTATTCAGTTATTGACAAGTTATCACATGATGACCTTCAAAAATTGTTGGTGTGCGAGCATGGCTCTATCAATGAGTCTTTTATAGATGTTTATCAGATAACGGGTGAGGAGAAGTATCTTAAGTGGGCACAAAGACTCAACGATGAGGATATGTGGGTTCCCATGTCTGAAGGAAAGGATATATTGGAGGGTTGGCATGCTAATACCCAGATTCCTAAATTTACAGGTTTCGAATCTGTTTATCGTTATGATAGTAATGAACGTTTTACCACAGCTGCCCGTTTCTTTTGGGATACAGTAGTGAGAAAACATACTTGGGTGATGGGAGGTAACAGTACAGGAGAACATTTCTTTGCTCCTGAGGAATTCGAGCATCGAATAGAATTGAACGGGGGACCTGAATCTTGTAATTCGGTTAATATGCTTCGTCTGACAGAGAGTTTATATTGTGATTATGCCGAGGTGGAGAAAGTGGATTATTATGAGAAAGTCTTATTTAATCATATTTTGGCCAACTATGATCCTGATCAGGGTATGTGTGTGTATTATACTTCCATGAAACCGGGACACTATAAAATTTATGGAACTAAATATGATTCTTTTTGGTGTTGTACCGGGACGGGGTTTGAGCAAACAGCAAAGTTTGGGCAAATGATTTATGCTCATACAGATGATGCCTTGTATGTAAATATGTTTATACCATCGGTAGTTACATGGGATAAAGGAATCAGTATTCATCAGGAAACTGCTTTTCCTGATGAAGGTGTTACTAGTCTTACTGTTTCCGGAGAGGCTGTTTTTAATTTAAAGATACGTTGTCCTTATTGGGTGGGAAGTTCGTCACTCAATGTAATTGTAAATGGTAAGAGAGAGAAAATAAAGGCTGGTGTGGATGGATATGTTTCAATAAACAGGCAGTGGAAAGATGGAGATAAAGTACGGATAGAGCTACCTATGAAATTGGAAATAGTGCCTTTGAATGAGGCGACTCATTATCTTGCTTTGAAATATGGGCCTATTGTTTTGGCAGCTAGAATTAGTGACGAGCATTTATCGAAAGATGATTTCAGATCTGCACGTTCTACTGTTGCTATGAAAGATTATCCAGTGATAGATGTGCCGGCTTTTATAGGGGATATCCGGAAAATACCGGCTGCTGTTATCCGGAAAAAAGGAGAGAAGCTGGCTTTTTTGTGTAGTAAGGATAATGTAGTATCCAAGCCTGTAGAGCTGGTTCCTTTTAATACTATTCACTGGAGCCGCTATGCCGTATATTTTCGGCATTATGATAAGAAAGAGAACTATTTGGCCGAGCTGAAGAAATCGGAGCAATTTAAGCAAGAAGAGGATAACTTGAATAAAAGAACTGTAGACAGGGTCATTATTGCAGATGCTGAATCTGAGAAAATGCATAAAATGGAGGCAGTAAATTCTACAGCTGGTGAGAATTGGCGGGATGCTTCTAAAGGTGGATATTTTATGTATGAAATGAAAGTTCGGAAAGAGATGGAACAGTCTGTTTGCTTACAGCTTTTGAGAAGTGATTCGGGTAATCGTATTTTTGATGTTTTGATTGATGGTAAATGGATAGATACTATTGATTTGTCTAAACCTTGTAAAGAAGGAAAAGGACTGTATAGATGTTATATTCATATTCCTGCTGAATATATAAAAGCAAGAAAAAATGTAACAGTGAAATTTCAGGCAAAGAATGGTTGTATAGCTGGGGGGATTTTTGATGTAAGGATTGTGTCTGCCATTTCGGTTCAAGACATGTAAATAAGAGCAGCTTTCGTTTTTAAAACATTCTCCATAGTTCGACTGTTCTAATGATAGTACAAACAGAAAAAATAATGATTATGGAAAAATATTTTATTCATAGCAATGAACTGCATTTGATTGATGTGGATAAAATTCATCAGGCAGTGGAAAGGATCGTGGACTCATTGGATATGGCTGCCGGATCAACTTGTCATTTTGATCTTTATAAAGTGGTGGAAACCTATTTTAAAGATTTGGATAAAAGAAGGGAAATAAACTGCTTATTGGGTATTGTGGATACGGAGGAGGAATTGGAGGAAAAGATGGAAGGCTTTTGAAATCTATTTTTTAATTTGTTTTGTTTTCTATTCTTTATCTATTTTTACTGGGTGAAGATAAGTCTTCCTTTTTCATACTATTTCTGTTTATAAGACAGAGATGGTTTTAAAGTTTGTAAAGGCAGTTGGTTCATACTGAACCGACTGCCTTTTTATCTGAGTTCTATTGGTGGTTCTTGGGAAATTATATATTAGGAGTAATCTCATAGTATAGGGTTATACATGATTCTTTATTCTGAAAACTTTATTTAATTCTTAGGTTTTTGTAAGTTTGCTAAATGAAATCTAATAGAAAATAGAATGAAAACATTTAGACTAGTATTCATGATTCTGATAATGAGTGGATTAATATTTCAGGGGAGAGCTCATGTCTGTTGGGACGATCTAGAGTTCAAACAGTTTTCCACTCCTGAAGGATTACCGAATAGCATGGTTCACCAAGTGTATCAGGACCGTGACGGATATATTTGGATTCCTACTTTCTATGGATTGTTTCGTTATGATGGTTACGAGGTACGTACCTATAAATCAAATCTTTATACCCCTGGTCTTCTGGTTAATAATAATGTGCTTTGTGTGGAAGAAGATTATTCTCACCGGCTTTGGATTGGGACTCACGAGGGACTCTGTATGCTTGATAAACGGACAGGGAAGATGAAAAAATTGCAACTGGATGGAGTCAGCAAACAACGGCTGAATGAAATTCATGTAACAAAAGAGAACCGGGTTTATCTGGGGTACATCCGTGGAATGGCTTATTATGATGAAATGCAGGATACATTGGCTTTGATGACTCGGAAGAATTGTAGAGGGGACGTACCCGAATCTGTGAATATTCAAACTTTGTTTGAGGATGTAAATGGTGATTTGTTGATAGGTACCTGGAAGGATGGGCTTTATCGTTATTGCATAAAGGAAAATACATTTTTGCACTATCCGCCTTTAGATGAAGAGAACTCTGTTTTGGCTTTGTTTCAGGACTCTAGAGGGGTGATGTGGATAGGAACTAGTGGGTCCGGGCTGTATAAGGCCCATTTTTCATCCGATAGGAAAACGGTTTCTTTTGAAGGTTATAGACATGATGCCCGAAATGTTTCTTCTTTGCCGTCTGATTATATTTATTCGATTCATGAAGATTTACAGACACGTTCGTTATGGTTGGGTACTAGAGAGGGTGTTAGTGTGATGGAACTGGCTGATGAGGGAAAGTTTATCAATTATCAAGAATCTGGCTCTACACATTATCTTCCTGTCCGCGAGGTGAACACAGTCTTTAGGGATCGAAGCGGATTAATGTGGATCGGTACTAAAGGGGCTGGTGTCTTTCATGTCGATACTAGGAAACGTTCCTTTAATGTAATTTATCCTCGTGGCAACGATAAATCTTTTACAGATTTGATTTCTACATTGTATGTGGAAGAAAATGGAGCTCTTTGGATAGGTATGGGCTATGGATTGGATTATCAGCATG
Organism: Phocaeicola sp. RTP21198st1_B8_RTP21198_201120; assembly: GCF_040929485.1. Lineage (NCBI taxonomy): Bacteria > Pseudomonadati > Bacteroidota > Bacteroidia > Bacteroidales > Bacteroidaceae > Phocaeicola > Phocaeicola sp. RTP21198st1_B8_RTP21198_201120. The sequence continues at coordinate 20,389 of NZ_JBCOCI010000048.1, forward strand.
GAGATAAAAAAGTGACATTGTTTCCTTCGAAACGTCCTTATCATATTTCTTATAGCCCGTTAATCCGTGAGGTGTTGCTTGCTGTGCATGACGAGGGGATGATAGTTTGTCGTGACGGACAAATAATACATCAGTATAAGACCTCGAATTGCAGTTTTGTTCCTCATGATTTAGTGTATTTAGTTCACGAGGACCGTAAGGGAAACCGCTGGTTGTGTACCTATAAAGGACTTGGAGTGCGTTACCGGGACGGGCGTGAGTATTGTTTCAATCGTTTGTCCAGAGCAGACGAATTGCTTGGCCGGGAGATGACCACGATGGTTGAGGATAATGACGGCTCATTATGGTTGGCAACCAACAATAATGGTATTGTTCATGTTACAGGGGATATGGAACGTCCGGAATCGTTGCAGTGTAAGAACTATTGTATGGAGAATGGTTTGCTGTCGGTTAATACTCCTCTTTGTTTTTTGTTGGATAGAAGCGGACGGATTTGGGTCGGGACAGAGGGCAGCGGACTTTGTTTATATGATGTGCAAAATGATTGTTTCAAGTCTGTTCATAAGGAGTTTAATTTGCCCGGAGATATGGTTGGCAGTATGCAGGAAGATAATAGTGGTAATCTGTGGTTGGGCACCAATCAAGGGCTGGCAAAGCTAACCATATCCGGAAAGGAAAAGGGCAGGGTACGTATCTTTACAGTTGCCGATGGGTTGGCGGATAATTTCTTTAATCAAAATGCTTCTTTCTATCGTGATGGTACCTTCTATTTTGGATGCAGCAGGGGAATTGTGACTTTCAACTCGGAAGTGGTGGAAGAGAAACATGCTGATATTTCTTTATGCATAACTGATATCTTGGTGGATGGAAGACCATTGGAACAGATGTCGGATAAGAAAAGAAAGGAGATAACTCCTTTTACTTCCGATTTTACAGACAGATTAGTTATTCCTGCCTCATATTCCCATTTTACCATTTGTTTTGCATCGCTGACTTATAATCGTCCCCAGCAAAATAAATATGCGTACAGGTTGCAAGGCTTTGATGCTGATTGGCATTATGTGGACGCTTCCAGCCGGACTGCCTATTATTCCAAATTGCCTGCAGGGGAGTACGTGTTTCAGCTACGGGCAACGAATGAGAATGGTGATTGGGGTGACGTGAGAGAAATGGAAATTATTATTGAACCACCTTTCTGGGCTACTTGGTGGGCTTATTTTATTTATGTATTATTGGCTATACTGTTTATGGTATTGATATGGTGGGAGATTCGTCGGAGGCTGTTATTGCGTAATCGTAGGTTTTTGCAGGAAGGTGAGACGGACAAGGTGCATCATCTAAAATTGCAGTTCTTTACGAACATACCTTCGGATGAAGAAAAGTTTTTGCAGGATGCTGTCGCCTGTGTGAACCGTCATTTGGATGATCCCGATTTTGATGTTCCGCAGTTTGTAGATGAGATGGCAACCAGTCGTACAACGTTGCATAAGAAATTGAAATCTTTGACGGGATTGAATACAACTGGCTTTGTACGTAGTATCCGTCTGAAGGCGGCTTGCAGGATGATGGATGAAAATTCGAATTTCCGCATTTCCGAACTGGCTTATAAGGTCGGGTTTAATGATCCCAAGTATTTTTCTATCTGTTTTAAGAAGGAATTTGGTATGCAGCCTACAGAATATTCGATGAAATCGGGCAAAAACGCTTGAACATGCCAAGGTGGACAAGGTTGAAATATGTTCCTAAAAGGTGGAGAAAACATGCTTCAACCTTATCGGGAGATGCTTCATCTCTGTAAAATGAATAGCTGATTACTTTTGTGGCATTAAAACTTTAATGTCTAATTTAAAAAGGTTGGCTAATGAAATCTAATTTTTATGGAAACAGAAAATCGCTTCTTGCGGTTTTTATTTGTGCAGCTTTTCTTTCAGGAAGTCATGTTGCTTATGCGGTAAATGAATCGTTACTGGTTTCTGCGTACCAGCAGCCTAGTAAGATTAAAGGAACCGTAATAGATGCAAATGGTGAGGTTGTTATTGGTGCCAGTGTGGTGGTGAAAGGAACCGCTAATGGGACTATAACAGATATTGATGGGAACTTTATTCTTTCTGATGTCCCTACCAATGGGACGATTCAGGTAAGTTTTGTTGGATACAAGACTTTGGAAATCCCAGTTAAAGGGCAGACTTCTTTCAGTCTGACTTTAATGGATGATACCGAAGTATTGGATGAAGTAGTGGTGGTAGGTTATGGTACCATGAAGAAATCAGATTTGACAGGTTCTGTAGGTTCTATATCTTCTGAAAAACTCGCTGCTAGAGGTACTACCCGTTTGGAAGATGCATTACAAGGTGCGGTTCCGGGAGTAAATATCACTCAATCCAATAGCCGTGCGGGTGGCGGATTTAATATTCAGATACGTGGACAGGCATCTATAAATAAACAGGCTGCTCCTCTTTATGTAATTGATGGTATTGTGTGCTCGTCTATGGATTTTTTGAATCCCGAGGATATTGAGCGGGTAGACGTCTTGAAAGATGCCTCGTCTACTGCTATCTATGGCTCACGTGCTTCTGCTGGTGTGATTATGATTACAACCAAAGGTGCGAAGGGGGCAGGAAAACCTCAACATGTTTCTATTTCGTATGATGGATATTATGGGATACGTAAGGTTGCCCGTATGCCTGATTTTATGAATGCTCAAGAATTTATAGATTATCGTTTTGCACGTCATACTCTTTTAACATCAGATGTCTTTGATGGTTCTAGTCGTAAAGGAGTAGATGCGAACGGTATTCCTCATTATGAAATTAAACAATCTGATTTGGAAACTACGTTTCTGAAACGTGATGGTGGTACAAACTATCGTGATTCCCAAATTTATGAGATGATGATGTCGGGAACAGATGGTTATGACTGGACAGACCTCGTAACTCGGACAGGTAATCAGCAGAATCATTATATCAGTGCCAACGGAGCCACAGAAAAAATTAATTATCGGTTAGGAGTTGGTTATCAAGGGGAAGAAAATGTGTTCAAACATAATGATTATTCCCGTTTCAATATCAAAGGTGCTTTTGATGGAAAAATTTCCAAAGTATTTGAAGCTGGATTATCTGTGAATATGGCTTATACGGTGCAAGATGATTTTAGTACCGATGGAACTTATTGTCCGTATGAAAACGCTTTTTATTTCAATCCTTTTGTTGCACCTTATGATGAAAATGGTAACATTATCAATAATCCAGGGTCAAAGGATGCTTTTGGGTCTACCGGACAATTCACTTCTACTGTTAGCCCACTGAATGATTTAGAGGATGAAAACTATACTAATCAAACTCGCAAATTTCATGTCTTTGGCAATGTATATTTGCGTACTAATATAATGGATGGATTAAAATTTGCGACTACTTTTTCACCTAACTTTTATCATGGGCGTCAAGGAAAGTTTAATGCTACTGGAGTGAATGACCGTAATCCGCTAGGTTCCAATTATTATCAGGTGAACGGAACGAACTCTGCAGAGGTTGAGACGACAGACCGTATGGACTGGACTTGGGATAATCAGCTTGATTTTAATAAAACAATAGGTGATCATACGTTTGGCGCGATGGGTTTATTCTCCATATATCGTTCTGATAAAGAAATTTATAGATTGAAAGGCTTTGGTATTTCGGATGATATGCTTTCTTTTCATGCCTTGGATAAGGCTTCCGGTGATAAGGAGATAGCTTCTTCCTATACAGCATCTACTTTGGTCTCAGGAGCTCTTCGTTTGAATTATTCATATAAAGGTAAGTATATGGCGACAGCTACAGCACGTGCTGATGGTTCTTCACGCTTTGCAGAAGGTAACCGTTGGGGATGGTTTCCTTCCGTTGCTTTGGCATGGCGTATGTCAGAAGAAAGCTTTTTAAAAGGTACTCATTGGTTGGATAATTTGAAATTGCGTTTGTCTTATGGAGTTACCGGTAACAACAATGTGGATGATTATGTGACAATAGCTACAGCTTCAGGACCTAGTTATGTGGTATTGGGAGGATCGGAAATACAAGGATATTACCCTAATGGGCTTGTTAATACGGGACTCATTTGGGAAAAGGTAAAAGAGTTTGATTTAGGATTGGATTTTAGTGTATTGAGTAATCGTATTAATCTGACAGCCGATTTTTATCATCGTTTGTCTGATGGGCAGATTATGGATAGGATTGTTCCTGTTGAAACAGGTGAAACAAAAGCTACTTTTAATGTCGGTTCAGTTCGTAATACCGGAATTGAATTAGGAATGCAGTTTGGCATTATTCGGAGTAAAGATTTTATATGGGATTTAAGTGTGAATTATTCTCGTAACTGGAATAAAATATTGGAACTTAGTAATGGGAAAGTGGATGAAATTGCATCCAATCGCTTTATTGGTGAGCCGTTAAATGTATTGCGTGACTATATTCATACTGATGTGATAACTGATAAAGGGGTAACGATGCACACTAAAGATGGGGATATTCATTATACTTTGCAAGAATTGTATGCAAAGTATGGTTCGAAATATAAGTGGTATGAAGGTCAGATAGCTGTGAATGATTGGAATAATGATGGCAAGATTACGGATGAAGATAAGCGAATATATGGTTGTACAGATCCTAAATGGGTGGGAAGTTTAAGTTCAAATATGTATTATAAAGGTTTCGATTTCTCAGTAATGATTTATACTAAACAAGGACAATGGGCTCGTAGTTATTTCCATGATAAATATATGAAATGGTCTGATCGTGGTAACCAACATATGGCAATGGATTTTTATATTCCTAAAGGGGCGCCTGTTATTGACCATACTACCGGTGATATTGTATATGCCACTGAAACTCATTACGGTGAATATCCTTATCCGAATAATTCCGATACTTCGGCAGGTGGATATTTTTCTGATAAAGGTAGCGCGAAGGGAGAAGGCTTTCAGTATCAGAAGACTTCTTTTGTAAAGGTAAAAAATATCTGTTTGGGATATACTTTCCCTAAGAAGTGGATTACTAAAGCAGGATTACAGCATTTGCGTCTTTATATCAATGTGCTTAATCCATTTTGTTTTACGGATTATGATGGATTTGATCCTGAATGGGCAAATGCTAAATTAACTGATGGTGGTCCTGCATCGGTAACTTATCAGATAGGTGCGAATATTAAGTTTTAATTTCAAAGGAAAGGTAAATGGTATGAAAAAATATATATATACGGCAGTCATATTGGTTGGCTTTGTTTTGACTACAAGTTGTGAAGATTTTCTGACTACAGATAATAAGTCAAATGTAACGGACAAAGAATATTTCTCGACTAAGACAGGTTTTGAATCTTTGGTATCAAATGCTTATAGTACTTTACGAGATGTTTATGCAGTATCCAGTTATACTACTTATTTTAATGCAGGTACGGATATGTATGCTGATGGGCGTAATTATATCAATGATGAGTTGCATGAATATGAAACTTTAAATCCTGAAAACAGTGTGATGAAAGAGCTTTATACGGCATGTTATAAAGGTATCCGTGCGGCTTATGCTATAAAACATTATGCGGCGGATGCAGTTATTGATGAGAATTTGCGTAGCAGGCGTGTGGATGAGGCACGAGTATTGGCGGCGAATTATTACTATATATTGGTAAATACTTTCGGGGGGGTACCTTTGATGAAAGATTATGTGGCTGATGTTCAAACCGGATATCCTAAATCTTCGGTGGTTGATGTTTACACTTATATTATTGAGGAATTGGAGAATGTAATAGCTGCCGGAGCTATGGAAAAGTCTACCGCTTTGGATGGTGGTGGTCGTATAAGTATTGAATCGGCTCGTGCGTTATTAGCTAAAACTTATTTAGCAGCAGCTTGGGATTTAGATAAAAAAGATTACTTTGCCAAAGCAGCCCAAGTAGCAGATGACGTGATAGCTAATCGTGCTTTGGTTACTCCTTTCGAGGATCTTTGGAGAGCGGATTGTAGTGGAGATGATAACGAAGAATTTATTTGGGATGTGGAATATGACTATGCTACGGCTGCTAATACAGTCAGTGGTGGGCATCCGTGGAGTTCCTTTTATTGTAATCATATGGGGGGGCAAGAAGATCATGGAAAGGGGAGTACTTCTGCTTTTATTGCGACTTTACATGCTTTGCAGTGTTTTGAAAAAGGCGATATACGCTATGGGGTAACGTTTATGAAGGAGTTACCTGATATTGTTACTGCATCCGCTTATTGGTATTGGGATTGGTATAAGAATGGTGGAACTTTTATAGGAATTCCTTTGAAACGTTACTATCCGGCATGGTATGAAACAGAAGAAGATATCGATGCATGGAAAGCTCTTGATCCTGAAAATCGTAAAAATACATGGATACTACCGATGTCTGATCATACACGGGATCCTCAAGAATATATGCCTGGAGAAATTGATTATGAGGAATTCGTAACCTATTCTTATGGGGGCGCTCCTTGTCGTAAATTTGATGATTCTAATACTGCTAGTTATTCTAATAAAACAGATTATCGTGATGTACATATTATTACGCTTCCTGAGATTTATTTGGTAGCAGCAGAGGCTTATTTAAAAGCTGGTGATAAGGGAAATGCTTTGCTTCGTTTGAATGAAGTGCGCCGACGTGCACGGCTTGATGCGGTAACTGAAATAAATGTGGATGTTATTTTAAAAGAACGTGCTTGTGAGTTATTTGGACAGGGATCTCGATGGATTGATTTAAGACGTACACAGAAATTGGTGGAGTATAATGATTTATATAATCCTCAGATAAAAGGGCGGGCCGCACAAATGATTGGAAAGAAATTACTTCGTCCTATTCCTCAGGCGGCGATTGATGCGAATGAGTTGATGAGTGCTGAAGATCAGAATCCAGGGTATTAGTAAGGTGATTAGATAGTATTGAGATGTGTTTAGGACGGGGATGTTATGATATATGGCATCCTCGTTATTAAAAAAATCAATTAAAGTAGAATAACTGATGAATGTGAAATTAAAAAGGGAAAGTCGATTATTGATTATGGCTATAACCAGTGTAGCTTTGTTTGTGCATATTGTAGTGATTTGTGCAGCTAGTACAAGAGAGGTTGTTGCCAATAAAGAATTTGTTTGGTATAATGGTAAACGTCCTATTACTTATTCCTTGCCTGGATCTGTTTCTCCAGTAGTGACGGTAGCACTGGATATGTTTAAGGGTGACATGCAACAGGTGACGGGGGTATTACCTCAAAAAACTCTTTTCGGAACGGCGGTTATTAATATTATTCAGTTGGATAAAAACAAGTCTATCCTAAGAGATCTCCGTAAAGACGGAATCCCGGTGGATAGTATTGTTGCCAGAAAAGACGCTTTTTTTATAAAGATAAGAGAAAATCAGTTGTTGGTTGTAGGAAGTGACGGTCGGGGAACTGCTTACGGCATACTTGAACTTTCCCGCTTGGCAGGAGTGTCTCCATGGGTATGGTGGGGAGATGTGACACCAATGAGAAAAGAGCGATTGACCCTTCCGGCTGATTATTCTACTTTTCAGAGTCCATCGGTAGAGTATCGTGGAATCTTTTTAAATGATGAAGACTGGAGCTTGCAGCCTTGGAGCTGGAAAAACTTTGAACCGTCTGATATAAAAGGACGTATTGGTGCACGTACTTATAAAGAAATCTTCAAATTGCTGATGCGCCTTCGTGCCAATGCTATTTGGCCGGGAATGCATGGAATTACGACTCCGTTCTACTTTGTGCCGGGAGCTAAAGAAGCAGCTGACAGTTGCGGCATTCTCATCGGTACTTCGCATTGCGAGCCAATGATGCGCAATAATGTAGGTGAATGGAAAGTCAATGAACGGGGTGACTATAATTACATAACAAACCGTGAAGGGGTACAATCCTATTGGATAGAACGGCTGAAAGAGGCTGGACCTTATGAAAATTTCTACACCATGGGTATGCGAGGTATTCACGACAGTGGAATGGAAGGGGTCAAGACCCTTCAGGAAAAGACCGATGCACTGCAACAGGTTATTGACGACCAGCGCAAGTTATTATCGAAGTATGTAGATAAAGATGTGGAGAAAATTCCCCAGGCTTTTGTCCCCTATAAAGAAGTGCTTCAAATAATGGAGAATGGCTTGCAACTGCCGGAAGACATCACTTTGATATGGTGTGATGACAACTATGGCTATATGACCCGTTTAAGTGACAAGGAACAGCAAAAGCGTAACGGAGGTGCCGGAGTGTATTATCATCTCAGTTATTGGGGGCGTCCGCATGACTATATGTGGTTATGCACTACCCAGCCGGGATTGATTTATAGTGAAATGAAACAGGCATACGATTGCAATGCCCGCCGTTTGTGGGTGGTTAATGTGCACGATTTGAAACCCGCGGCATACGATTTGGAACTCTTTCTGGATATGGCATGGAATATCAATTCCGTATCTCCATCTACTCTTGTGGAGCATCAGAAGAGCTGGCTTTGCCGCGAATTTGGCAAAGAAGCAGGAGAAAAATTATTGCCTGCCATGTTAGAGTTTTATCGCCTGTGCGGCATCCGTAAACCGGAATTTATGGGTTGGAACCAAGTGGAGCTGGACAAGAAAAAATATACCAAAGGCTGGTCTCCGGTTAAAAATACGGACTTTAGCTTAACCGAATTCGGCGGCGAACTGGATCGTTATCTGGAATCCTATGAAGCCATTAAAGAGATTTTATCGGAAGTGGAACCAATGATTCCTCAGGAACGCAAAGATGCTTTCTTTGCCCAAATTAAGTATCCTGTATTTGGCGCTGCTGCCATGAGCACAAAGATGCTGGAGGCACAAAGAGCACGTTGCATCTCTCCGGGAAGCTGCGACACGACTTTATGGACCCGCGAAAGTCAATTAATGGCTGCCTGTGCCAAAAGCATTAAAGCTTACCAGGAAATCCGCGATTTGACAGATTACTATAACAATGAACTGGCAGATGGCAAATGGAAATACTCCATGTGCCATAATCCGCGGGATTTATATGTGTTCTATCCGCCTGAAATTCCCATATGGCTGACAGATAAGGAAATAGAGAAATATGCTTCTTTTAGAAGACCAAAATCGTTACCTTTGGAGGAAGTGGCTAAGGATCATTGTATTGTTTCTAATGCTTGCGATTATACAAGCGCATCCAAAGGGGTCGTGACGATTCAATCATTGGGACATAGTATGAATGCTGTTTCCGTACCAAAGGGAAAGTCAATTACTTTTGAGTTTGATTGTTTATGGGATGGAGAGGCGATACTGCGCACTGCCGTAATCCCGACACAACCTAATGATAAAGGAGATATTCGTTTCAGTGTTAGTATAGATGGTGAAAAGCCTCGGATATGTTCTATTAAAGAGCCGTTTCGTTCGGAAGGATGGAAACAGAATGTACTCCGTGGACAGGCTGTTCGTGAAACTGGTCATCAATTGACGAAAGGAAAGCATACTTTATCCATCACTGCTTTGGATGATCATGTCCTGATAGATCAATGGATGATTGATTTCAAACCAGACAGAATGTTCTATGTATTTCCAGTTCAACCAACCTATTAATGTAGCATGAATTGTATGAAGAAAATTATTGGACTGTTCATTATTTTATTATGCTTTTGCACGACAAAAGCTCAACAGACAGAAGTGAGGTATCTTTCCGGTACAGGACCGGATCATACTGTGAAGTGGAATTTCTGGTGCTCTTCAGGTATGAACTCTCAAAAGTGGAGCAAGATAGATGTTCCGTCTTGCTGGGAACAGCAAGGTTTTGGAGGCTATACCTACGGGCGCTATTATATTTATAAGGAACACGAGAAAGAAAAGCAATATGATGCCTACAGGGAACATGATTTTTGCGATGAATACGGCATCTATCGTCATTGTTTTGATGTTCCGGACACTTGGAAAGGCAAACAGATAAGTATTGTATTTGAAGGTGTTATGACTGATGCTGAAGTGAAAATCAACGATGTCATCGCTGGCCCTGTTCATCAGGGATCATTCTATCGTTTCTCTTATGATATCACGGACAGACTGAAATTCGGGAAAACGAATTTGATGGAAGTGACGGTGAAGAAGCAGTCGGCTGATAAATCAGTTAATGCAGCGGAGCGCCGGGCTGACTGGTGGCTTTTCGGAGGTATCTATCGTCCTGTATATCTGACGGCAAAGCCTCGCACGCAAATAGAACATATAGCGGTGGATGCCCGTGCTGACGGTACGTTGCACACAGATGTATATTTGAAAAATATTTCCAAAGGACAACAATTGGAACTGTCGCTCATTTCCTGTGATTCACAGCTTCCTATAGGGCGGCAGGTATGCGGGCTTTCGACGGAAGAGAAACAGATACTTACCACACATTGGAACAATATCAGGACATGGGATCCTGAACATCCCAACCTTTACCGGCTCACGATGCGTCTTCTTTCCACAACAGGAGATGTTGTGCACGAGATTACGGAGCGCATAGGATTCCGTACCATTGAATTCCGTCCTGAAGATGGCGTATATCTGAACGGTACTCGTCTTTTAGTGAAGGGGATTAACCGTCATTGCTTTGATCCGGAAACAGGTAGGACAATCAGCCGGGAACTCAGTCTGAAGGATGCTTTGCTCATTAAGCAGATGAATATGAATGCCGTGCGTTCACATTATCCACCAGATACTCATTTTTTAGAGGCGTGTGATTCCATAGGTCTTCTTTATCTCAATGAATTATGTGGTTGGCAGAATAGCTATAGCACTGAAATAGCAGAAAAGTTACTGCCTGAGATGATATTTCGTGATGTGAATCACCCGTGTATCTTTGTTTGGGCAAATGGTAACGAAGGAGGATGGAATACTGCTGTTGACAATCGTTTTGCCGACTATGATCCGCAGAAACGTCACGTCATTCATCCGTGGGCGGATTTCAATGGCTTGGATACACGTCATTACCCTAATGGTACGGATAACATGTATCGGTTGGAACGCGGGCATAAGGTTTTTATGATGACGGAGTTCCTGCATGGCCTCTATGACCGTGGACAGGGTGCAGGCCTCAAAGGACTATGGTCAAAGTTTAAGGCAAATCCACTTTTTGCCGGTGGCTTCCTTTGGGCATATGTGGATGAAGCTGTCCGCCGTACAGATACCGGACAAATGGACACTTACGGTCCTAATGCTCCCGATGGTATTGTGGGGGCAAATCGCGAAAAAGAAGGCAGTTTTTATACTGTTCGGGAGGTATGGTCACCCATTCAAATACATCCATTAAAAATAACTTCTTCTTTCAAAGGAGATTTTTATGTAACTAACGATTACTTATTCAGCAACTTAAGCGAATGCCGGATGAAGTGGAAGGTAATGCGTTTACCTATTCCACAGGTGTCCGACAGCCCCATCTGCTTAGCGGAGGGCGGCGTACTGTTACCTGCGATTCAGCCTGGCGAGAAGGGGATAGCCCACTTTGATTTGCCTGAGAAATTCTTCAATGGAGACATCTTGGAATTGGAAGCCTACAATGTAGCGGGAGATATGATATGTAATTGGACGTTTCCTATCAAGAATAACCGTAAGTACTTTATAGAATACAGGTATTTACAACCGACAACAACTGCTACTGCCAGATATCAGACAGACGACAATAGTGTTACACTGATAGCGAATGGAGTTACAGCAACATTCAACAAAGCGAATGGTAATTTGGTAGAAGTGAAGAACGGTAGCAAGATCATACCATTGTCTGATGGTCCTCTCCCGGTCGGGATGAAGATGCTTTTCTGTTCTGCTAACCTAAAGATGCAAGGTGATACTGCCATTTATACCGTAAAATATAAAGGTGCGGCCGACTCCATTGTCTGGAGAATGGCACCTGACGGATTGCTTGGAATGGATGCATTAGTGCTGAATTACAGAGCAAAGAACAAGTTTGACGGTGTATACTTTGACCGTCCGGTTCTTAATTTCGGTTTTTCATTCTCTTTTCCTGAAAAGAACATCAGTGGGATGCGTTGGTTAGGCAAAGGTCCTTACCGGGTATGGAAGAACCGTATCGAAGGAACGAATTATGGTATTTGGCAGAAGGACTACAACAATACGGTGACGGGAGAATATTATCATCAGCTTATTTATCCGGAATTCAAAGGGTATCATGCAGATCTCTATTGGGCAACACTCCAATCAAAGACAACACCGATGACAGTTTATTCGGAAACTGACGGTATTTTCTTTCGCGTCTTCACTCCGGAGGAGCAGCGTGACCGTGAAAGCCGTGGAATATCAGTAAAGGAATATCCTGCTGGAGACCTTTCGTTCTTATTTGAAATTCCGGCTGTCAACTCTCAGGGGACAGGAGGAGAGGCTTCTTATATTAAAATTAATAAAGGGGATGATGGCTTTAGAATGAAGCTATGGTTTGATTTCCGGAACTAGACCCGATAGCGTGTTTATTGCATAAATACCTATAAAGAGCTATTGCGTAGTATATATATTCTGTAAAATGGGGGAAAAGATTACCGATATCAGGTGATTGTTTCCCCCTTTCTTTTTATAGAACTTTGCATTCCCAAAAATTAAGAATTTAGAATTATAGGCATTCATGGTAAGAAGACAGTTACAAAGGATTAGTTTAGGATCCCTTTTTTTAATAATCGGAGCGATATCTATCTTTGCACAACCTAAGATAATGGTATCCGGTAAAGTGATATCCAAAGAAAAACAGGAAGTCGTAGATTTTGCGACCGTATATTTGAAGGGTACAACTTATGGCTGTACAACGAATGAAGAAGGTATTTATCATCTTCATGCACCGGCAGGGAAATATACACTGGTTGTTTCGGCTATAGGATATGAGACTATAGAAAAGCCCATAACTTTAGTTCATGGAGAAAGGATTAAGATGAATGTAATGATTGCCCCGTCAGTGACAGAATTGGATGAAGTTGTAGTGGTATCTAACGGGGTTTCCCGTGTGAAACGTTCCGCATTCAATGCGATAGCTGTAGATACAAAAGAGTTCCAGAATTCTACCAAAAATCTGAGTGATGCTTTGGCTAAAGCTCCGGGAATGGAACTCCGTGAGTCAGGTGGGGTAGGTTCGGATATGCAATTGATGTTGGATGGTTTCAGTGGCAAACATGTGAAGATATTTATTGACGGTGTACCTCAGGAGGGAGTAGGGAGTTCTTTTGGCTTAAATAATATTCCTGTGAATTTTGCAGATAGGATTGAAGTGTATAAAGGGGTGGTTCCTGTAGGATTTGGCACGGATGCTATAGGTGGTGTTATCAATATTGTAACCAATAAGAAGAGACGTAATTGGTTTTTGGATGGCTCCTATTCATACGGGTCGTTCAATACGCATAAATCGTATGTGAATTTCGGACAAACTTTCAAAAATGGCTTTACTTATGAAATAAATGCTTTCCAAAACTATTCGGATAATGATTATCATGTGGATGCACCGGTAGAGGACTTTGAAACCGGAAGAATTGATAAAGATAAAAGGGTACGTGTCAAGCGCTTTAATGATACCTATCATAATGAGGCGGTTATAGGTAAGATTGGCATTGTGGATAAGAAATGGGCAGACAGATTGATGTTGGGCTTTACTTATTCACATATGTATAAGGAGATACAGACCGGAGTACGTCAGGAAATAGTTTATGGGGAAAAACATCGTAAAGGACATTCGTTGATGCCGTCATTGGAGTATAATAAGCGTGACTTATTAATCAAAGGTCTGAATGTGGCATTGACTGCCAATTATAATAAAAATGCAACGGCAAATATAGATACAGCTTCATATAAGTACAATTGGTTGGGTGATAGGAAATTAATGAACTCACCCGGTGAACAATCCAATCAATATTCACGGGCGGATAATAACAATTGGAATGGAACATTAACTGTTAATTACCGTCTGGCGAAAATACACATGCTGACCTTTAATCATGTGTTGAATACTTTTCGCCGTTCTAATACTTCTTTATTGGCTAAGGTGGAATCGGAGGATGCCATCGCTAAAGAAACCCATAAGAATATCTCCGGATTATCCTATCGGTTGATGCCGTCTGATAATTGGAACCTCTCAGTGTTTGGAAAATATTATAGTTTGTATGTAGCAGGTCCTATGGCTACGACTACGAATCAGGATGATTATGTCCGTACTACCCGAAACATGAATTCCATAGGGTATGGAGCTGCGGGAACTTATTTCATTCTATCCGGTTTGCAGGCAAAATTGTCATACGAAAAAGCATATCGTCTGCCTACTATTGAAGAAATGTTTGGAGATGAGGATTTGGAAATGGGAGATATCAGTATAAAACCTGAGAGTAGTGATAATTTGAATTTTAATTTGAGCTATAACAGAACATTTGGCAGGCATTCTGTATATATGGAAGGTGGAGTGATTTATCGGAATACGAAAGATTATATTCAGCGTAATATTGCGGATTTGAGTGGTGGTAAATATGCTGCGAAATATATTAATTACGGTAAAGTATTGACGAAAGGATATACTGTTTCTGCTCGTTACGGTTTTGGCAATTGGGTGAGTATAGGAGGTAATTTTACTAAAATGGATGTACGCGACAATATGAAAACATCTATTTCCAGCAGTGCGGAAAATTTGGCTTATAAAGAACGGATGCCGAACCTGCCTTATATGTTTGCTGATTCGGATGTTACTTTTTATTGGCGGGATTTAGGAAGGAAAGGCAATATGTTGACAGTGTCTTATGATAATCAATATCTGCATAGCTTTACTTATTATTCTTCCCGAATAGGCTCAAATAAGGGGGACTATGTGGTACCTGATCAATTCTCACACAATATATCCCTTTCTTATAGTTTGCAAAAAGGACGATATAACGTATCATTGGAATGTCGTAACTTCACAGATGAGAAGTTATATGATAATTTTAGTCTTCAGAAGGCCGGTCGGGCTTTTTATGGTAAACTGCGTGTTTGTTTCGGTAATTAAAGAATTGGAAAAAGTTTATAATTAATTGGATTTTAAATTAAATAGAAGAATAAAATGAAGAAAGTTTTCTTTTTGAATGGATTTGTTGCTATTGCCATAGTAGGAATGGTGTTGAGTGCATGTACGGATAATGAGCCGGATTACGGTTCGGGTACCGAGGCTAAAGGTGAGTATGTTATTGCATCTTCGGTCACAGCGTCTGGAAATACAACGAATGTACTGCTTACTTCTGAAACGTTGGATAAAGGCACTGTTTCTACAGTGAATAATGGTCTTGTGAATGATGGCGCAACTCAATGGGTGTTTTACAAGAATCAATATCTTTATGCACTGACTTATAATCAAGGGAATGCAGGTACGACCCGTTCTTATATCATGGATTCAAATAATGAAGTAAAGGCTTGTTCGGGGGAGTTTGCCATAAAGAGATTTACTACTTACGGTATTTATGATAAATATATCATGACCTCGTCTACCGGTGACGGACCCACTGCGTATGCTGATGAGAATGGATATTTACCAAAAATGTTTTTGCTTTCTTATTTGGATGTATCTGCTGAAACATTTACAACGAATGATACTCAAAATAAGGCTTATATGTCCGAGAACTTCTTGGGAAATGGAGAATATGTAACATTGGCCGGCATATTGGAACAAAATAATAAGCTGTATAGCGCTGCTATTCCAATGGGGTTAAGTCAATATGGATCGGCCACTGACGGGGGAAAATGGATACTTCCTGGCAATGATGATTTGGTAAAGACAGAAGACGGTGGTTCCAACAGCAGCAGTTATAAAAAAGGCGAATTGCAATGGACGCAATATCCCAACAAATGCTGGGTCGCTATTTTTGATAATGAAACGCTGACTACTAAAAAGATTATTGAGACTGATAAAATCAGCTATGCTTGTGGGCGAATGAAGTCTCAATATTACCAAACTATTTGGGCGGCAGATAATGGTGATATTTATGTATTTTCTCCTAGTTATGCCAAAACAATGGCTGATAAACGGCAACAGACTACCTTGGATGCTGGAGTCGTACGTATAAAGGCTGGAACAGAAGAGTTTGATCCTGATTATTATTATAGTATCGAAGCGCAGACCGGAGGTAAATCTTTCATTCGTTGTTGGCATATTACGGGAGATTATTTCTTGTTGTTGATGTATGATCGTCCCTTGACTGAAACTGGTTTCACAGCTAATCAGTTAGCGATATATAAAGGAGAAACCGGAAAACTTACTTATGTAACCGGCTTGCCTTCTGCCGATTTGATCTCTGGCTTTGGTAATACTCCGTATGTGGAGAATGGATATGCCTATATGGCTGTAACTACAACAGAAGGATATCCGTCTATTTATAAAATAGATCTGGTTGGTGCGGTAGCGACAAAGGGTGTTTCTATAGAAGCGACACAAATCAGTGGCGTCGGTAAACTGCAACCTCAGAACTGAGTATTGTAATAATATAGTGGGAGTCTGCGGGCAGTATGTGCTTATGCAGACTCTTTTTATGAATTGTATTGAAGATTTTATGAAGAAAATATTTCGCCAAATACATCTTTGGCTTTCTGTTCCTTTCGGGTTAATCATTACCTTGATTTGCTTCTCGGGAGCTATGCTGGTTTTTGAAAATGAAGTGATGGAACTGGCTAGGCATGAACTCTATTATGTAAAAAAGGTAGAGACAGTTCCACTTCCTGTTGATCGATTATTAGAAGAGGTAGAACTCACGTTACCCGACAGTGTGTTTGTGATAGGAATCAGTGTTTTTTCTGACCCGGAACGCGCTTGGCAGGTGAATCTGTCCAAGCCTCGTCGTGCTTCTATGTATGTGGATCAATATACTGGTGAGATTAAAGGTAAATATGAACGTCCTGCATTTTTTGTGACTATGTTCAGGCTGCATCGCTGGCTGTTGGACAGTATGAAAGCGGATGGCGGAGTCTTTTGGGGAAAAATGATTGTAGGTGTCAGCACCCTGTTGTTTGTCGTGGTTTTGATATCGGGTATCGTTATCTGGTGGCCTCGTACACGAAAAGCCTTGAAAAATAGTTTAAGAATATCTGTCGGCAGGGGCTTTAGAAGATTTTGGTATGACCTGCATGTTGCAGGTGGAATGTATGCGCTGTTTTTTTTATTGGCTATGGCCCTTACCGGGTTAACATGGTCTTTTGGATGGTATCGGACAGGTTTCTATAAAGTGTTTGGCGTGGAAGTACAACAGGGAGGTACACATAGTGGGGTGACTCTGCGTGGTGGTAGAGGTAGTGATCAACCTGGAAAGAATGTTTCTCATTCTTCGTCCTATGTTTGTTGGCAACAAGTTTATGAACAATTAGCCCTAAATAATCCCGGTTACAAACAGATAACCTTATCAGATGGGGTAGCAAATGTTTCTTTCAATACCTTTGGTAATCAACGTGCTTCCGACCGTTATAAATTCAATCCTCATAGTGGTGAGATTGATGAGGTAGTTTTGGCTCACCCGATAAATCAGGGGGAAAATTCTTTAATTCTATAGAAAATTTGCACCTTTGTACCATGAACAATC
>NZ_JBCOCI010000049.1:0-37806 GCF_040929485.1 Phocaeicola sp. RTP21198st1_B8_RTP21198_201120
CCTATATAGGCTACGATAAGCAGAGGTTCGTATCCCCGAGTCATTTCAAAGACATGAAATAACTCGGTAGAATGGAAAATGTTTGTTCCAGGCAGAGGGGGAATGGCATTTCCTTTGCGATATGTACTTAATCTGACAGGCATCTCTAATTGCAAATTTATTGTTTTTTGTTTATCAATCCACATTCTAGTTGTATATTTGTGCAGAAAAATAAATTAACTGAGTATATTATGGAACAATTTAGTGACTTAATAAAGAACAGACGCAGTATGCGTAAGTTCACGGATCAAGAGTTGACACAGGAAGAGGTGGTTGCTTTGTTGAAGGCTGCTTTGATGGCTCCGTCTTCTAAACGTAGCAATTGCTGGCAGTTTCTTGTGGTAGATGATAAGGATATGCTGGAAAAACTTTCCCATTGTAAGGAGATGGGGGCAGCTTTTCTAGCGGATGCTGCTATGGCTGTAGTTGTGATGGCTGATCCGTTGGCTAGTGATGTTTGGATTGAAGATGCGGCAATTGCTTCCATAATGATCCAGTTGCAGGCAGAAGATTTGGGGTTGGGAAGTTGTTGGATACAGGTGCGTGAACGTTTTACCGCTACCGGGATGCCCTCGGGTGAATACGTGCATACGCTGCTTGATATTCCGTTGCAGTTGCAGGTGGTTTCCATTATAGCGGTAGGACATAAGGGCATGGAACGCAAGCCTTTTAATGAGGACCATTTGCAATGGGAGAAAATTCACATCAATAAATTTGGAGGCAAGTAAACGTGGCTGCTGTCAATCATAAGGATACGTATAAAGCTTCTGCGGTGTTTCTCATTGTGATGGGTATGCTTTATCTGATCGATAAGTTTATAGGATTTGCCTCACACGGGTTGCCATGGGTTATGCAGAAAGACAATCTGTTACTGTATGCAGCTGTTATTTTCCTTTGGTTCAAGGCCGATAAGTCAGTAGGAATTGTATTGGCGGGTATATGGCTGATATTGAATATCAGTTTGGTGATAGCTTTGTTGGGGCAGATGTCTGCTTATTTGTTGCCGGCGGCTTTGTTGTTGTTAGGAGTTATTTTATATTTAGTTTCGACCCGATGATGAAAATAGTTCTGATAGGAGCTGGCAATGTGGCTACCCATTTGGGAATCGCTTTACAAAAGGCAGGGTGTCTTATTTTGCAGGTATACAGCCGTACAGAGGAGTCTGCTTCTGCATTGGCTGACAGACTTTTAGTAGACTACACAATTGTGCCGGATGAGATACGTCGGGATGCCGATTTGTATATTGTAGCGCTGAAAGATGCAGTTTTGCGACAATTGGCTCCTGTATTGGTGAAAGGAAGGGAGCAGGCTTTGTTTGTACATACGGCGGGTAGTATGCCTATGGATTTATGGAAGGGGTTGGTAAAACGCTATGGGGTACTTTATCCTATGCAGACTTTTAGCAAGCAGCGTGAAGTTGATTTCAATACCGTACCTTTTTTTATAGAAGCATCTGCTCCGGCAGAAGTGGGAGTGCTGCGTATGGTGGCAGTTCGTCTCAGTCCTAAAGTGTATGAAGTGACTTCCGGTCAACGTAGGCATTTGCACCTGGCGGCAGTCTTTGCTTGTAATTTTGCTAATCATATGTATGCATTAAGTTCACATATACTGGAAAAGCAGGGGATTTCTTTTGAAGTGATGCTTCCGCTGATAGACGAAACTGCCGGCAAAGTACATGAACTTTCTCCCACACAGGCGCAGACAGGTCCGGCTGTACGCTACGATGAAAACGTAATAAGCAAACATTTGGAGATGTTGGCGGATGAGGAGTCTTTGCAGGAATTGTACGAAAAGATAAGTAAAAGTATTCATGATCTCCCTTTGTCTGTTATTCAGACAAATAAAGAGGGAAAGAACTCATAAGTGGTATGATAAACTATGATTTAAAGAAAATAAAGGCATTGGTATTTGATGTCGATGGGGTATTGAGTGCGGAAACTATTTATTTGCACCCCAATGGTGAACCCATGCGTACGGTTAATATCAAGGATGGGTATGCATTACAGTTGGCTGTGAAATGCGGGCTGCATGTTGCCATCATTACTGGTGGAAATACCGAGGCGGTGCGTAAGCGTTATGAGGGGCTGGGTATCAAGGATGTTTATCTGGCTGCTGCGGTAAAGACCCGGGAGTATGCCCATTTGAAGGAAAAATATGGATTGCAGGATGAGGAGATACTCTATATGGGCGATGATATTCCCGATTATGAAGTGATGCGTTTGTGTGGGCTACCTTGTTGTCCTGCTGATGCGGCACCTGAGATAAAAGAAACAGCTGTTTATATTTCTCATCGTAATGGGGGCTATGGATGTGGCCGTGACGTGGTGGAACAGGTTTTGAAGGCTCAAGGAAAATGGATGGCTCATGAAAGAGCCTTCGGGTGGTAATGAAATAAAGAAAAGCTATGTTGGAAAATTTAGAAAAATATAAAATAATCCTTGCTTCCAATTCTCCGCGCCGCAAAGAATTGTTATCCGGCTTAGGTATAAAATATGAGGTAAAAACACTACCCGGCATAGAGGAAACCTATCCGGATACATTGAAAGCAGAGGAAATTCCTTTGTATATAGCTTGCGAGAAGGCGGCTGCTTACCGGAATATCATGCATCCGGACGAATTGATTATTACTGCTGATACCATTGTATGGTTGGACGGTGTAGTCATGGGCAAGCCTCATAACGAGGATGATGCACGGCAGATGTTGTGGAAGCTTTCTGGCAAGACCCATCAGGTGATAACTGGGGTTTGTCTGACTACTGCCAGGACTCAGAGAAGTTTTTCTGCTGTGACAGAAGTAACGTTTGCAGAATTGTCCGATGAGGAGATCGATTATTATATTCGGGTTTACAAGCCGATGGATAAGGCTGGTTCTTATGGTATACAAGAGTGGATAGGCTTCATTGGTGTCTGTGGAATTTCGGGTAGTTACTTCAATGTGATGGGACTCCCTGTGCAGTGCCTGTACACAGAACTGAAAAAACTATAAGTCTGTATGTGAACAGTAAGGGACGTGTTTTTGTTATTTATATGAACTATAAATAAAAAATAATTATGGCTTATAAAATAGCTTTTTACGACACGAAACCCTACGACGAACACTCGTTTACGGAGGCTAATGAGAAGTTTGGCTTTGATATCAGGTATTACAAAGGCCATTTGAATATGAATAACGTGGTGTTGACCAAAGGAGTAGATGTGGTTTGCATCTTCGTAAACGATACGGCTGATGCCGAAGTTATCCGGGCAATGGCGGATAATGGTGTTAAACTGCTGGCTTTAAGATGTGCTGGTTATAATAATGTGGATTTAGCGGCAACGGCAGGTAAGATGAAAGTGGTACGGGTACCGGCATATTCGCCATATGCTGTTGCCGAATTTACAGTGGCATTGATGTTGTCACTCAATCGTAAGATTCCTCGTGCCACAATGCGCACACGTGACGGAAACTTTTCTTTGCATGGACTTATGGGATTTGATATGCATGGCAAGACTGCCGGAATTATCGGTACGGGTAAGATTGCCAAGATTTTAATTCAGATATTACGTGGATTTGGTATGAATGTTCTTGCATATGATCTTTATCCCGATTACAATTTTGCCCGTGAACATCAGGTGGTTTATTGTACTTTGGATGAACTTTATCATAGTTCGGATATCATCTCCCTGCATTGTCCTTTGACAGAACAGACAAAGTATCTGATTAATGATTATTCCATCAGTAAAATGAAAGATGGGGTGATGATTATCAATACGGGGCGTGGGCAGTTGATTCACACCAATGCCTTGATAGAGGGGCTGAAGACCAAAAAAGTGGGATATGCCGGTCTGGATGTATACGAGGAAGAAGAGCCTTATTTTTATGAAGATAAGTCTGATAAGATTATTGATGATGACACTTTAGCTCGTCTTCTGTCTTTCAATAATGTGATTGTAACTTCACATCAGGCTTTTTTTACCAAAGAGGCAATGACGAATATTGCTCATACTACTCTACAAAACGTGAAAGACTTTGTTGAAGGTAGACCTTTGGTGAACGAAGTAGCGGTGGGGAGGGTCTAATCTCCCCTGTAGTAATACAATAAGGAATGGCGGGCTATAAAGTCCGCATTCTTTTGAACCAGTTCCTTTTCACCAAATTCGGGGAATTGTGCATCGGGGATATAGTGGTTGTTTATTAAATATTCCATCAGGTCCGGCGGACATTTGGTCGGGATAGTAAGCAGGCTGAATGCCTCTTGGGCAGCCGTTGCGGCATCATACATCGGGTTAAGAGGATCACTGATGTATTTGCATATATCCTTCGCCAATAGAATACCTTTTTCGGAATTTACCATCATGATGAAATCCTTATGTTCCTTCATTTGGGGCAAAGTGTGATTGGAATCGTCCGGCCATTGTAATACTTGGGTAAGGAAACTGTGTAGTTCTTTATAGCTTTTCAGATATACGATACGGGCACCATTTGTGCCTTGCGTGAACAATTGATAGGTATGGTGGTTCCTTTCCTTCATCTCGTCCGATATTTCGGGAATGGCAGGGTATAGTCCTTCTATCTCTTCCCAACATTCGGTTTCTCCGTTGGTCAGCAGGTCAATCCATTCATGAAGAAACAGGGCAAGGGGGCCACATGGAATGATGAATTTGTCGGTTTCTGTAACCTGTGCAATATATTCTTGTACAGATGGTTCTGTGAGATAAGTATGTCCGAACAGCCAGCGTAGTTTATGGTTTGCGTCCTCTTTTCCTTTGAAATCCATAAAGAACTCCTGTAACGTGGCATTGGCGGGAGCCGTTTCATATTCTTCATCCAATATCCGGAAAAATAAATGTGCAGTTTCTTCGATATTCCTGTCCATCGGATTGATATACAGATGTTTATATGGAGCCTTCTCTAAAGTGTTCCAAATGATGAAACGGATATCTTCCTCATTGATCTCATCTTTTATATAATCCGGTCGGATGGTATAGAAAGGAAGTGACGTATCATATAGTTCCAGATGCTTTTTGATGAATGCTTGCCATAGACCTAAACCTGAAATGACATCTTCAAAATAGGCAGCGGTGTAAAGACATAACTTCTTTTTAATGGATTCGGGAATCTCTCTTATCGTACAAGTGGAGTATAATCGGTTAGCCAGATCGACAAAATATCTGTCTGTAGTCTGTTGTTGGATATAAGGATGGATAGCCAACCAGTCTTTTATGTATAATTTTATGGTTTGCATATTAGTTTATTGGAATTATTTTTATTGCAAAGATATTCCTTTCATTGTAAAAAGGAAGGAGAATATCGGGATATTTACTTTATCTTTGCAATATTCTAACTTTGAAATACCTATAAAAATGGAAATAGATTTAACAACTCCTGCTTTATTGTTCTCAGCCATATCGCTGATTATGCTGGCATATACCAATCGTTTTCTGTCATATGCCCAGTTAGTACGCACGTTGAAGGATCAGTATCGTGAAAATCATTCGGCGGTTACGGCAGCACAGATTTCTAATCTCCGCAAACGCCTTTATCTGACACGTGCTATGCAGGTGACAGGTATCGGGAGCTTGTTGCTTTGCGTGGTCAGTATGTTTTTAATGTATATACAGCTTTACCTCATATCCGTATATATTTTTGGACTGGCACTGGTGCTGCTCATTATTTCTTTAGGCATTTCTGTCCGCGAGATTTATATTTCCGTCAAGGCGCTGGAACTGCATCTGAGTGATATGGATTCTTGATTTATCTTTTTGCAAAGATATTTATCATAAAGGAACAGGCTGTTAATGCGATCCCTGTTCCTACTACTCCTTGCCATCCAAACCAATGCCAGAATGTTCCGGCAAGGAATGTACCTACGGAACCACCTATAAAATAAGTTGTCATAAAAATGGTATTAATACGGTTGGCTGCTTTCGGGTTGAGGGCGAAAATCGTAGTCTGATTACTCAATTGGATACATTGCATACCTATATCTATAATAAAAATTCCGGTGATGATACCCACGTAAGAGTCCTGACCGAAATAAAGTGAGAACCACGCCACAAAAATCAAGCCACAACCTATGTAATTCAGTCGTTTGACTCCCAAAACATGTACATATTTTCCTATATACGAGGCGGTGAGAGCTCCTGCTATGCCGCACAATCCTAATAACCCTACAATATTGTTTCCTGCAAAGAAAGGAGCTTGTCCCATTTTGAATGCCAGCGAAGTCCACAGAGCTAGGAATGAACCGAAAGCAATTCCGGCACGTAAGGAAGAAATACGTAACTGGGGGTATTCTATCACTAATGAAAACAAGGATTTCATCAGATCACTATATTTCCCTTTAAAATTACATGGCATATCGGGTAGTACACGCATGATAATGATGAGACATATCACCATCATTCCCGCCGCTACAAAGAAAATAAACCGCCATCCCAAATATTCGCCGACAATTCCGCTGACTACGCGCGAAGCCAAAATACCAGTCAGTAACCCTGATACAATCATGCCTACATTTCTTCCTTTGGTTTTGGGGGTGGAGAATTGTGCAGCTATGGGGATAAAGATTTGTGGCATCACCGAACAAATGCCGGTCAGCAGAGAGGCAAATAAAATGAGATGGATATAAGGAGTCAGTGCGATGGTTAGTAATGAAACGACTAGGACTGTGAAATTGATTAGAATAATGGTTTTCCTTTTAAATAAATCTCCCAAAGGAATAATGAACAGCAATCCGATGGCATAACCTATTTGGGTAATCATTGCTATCAGGTTGGCGGTGAATTCGGATGTTTGGAGATCACGGCTGATGCGATTTAATAAAGGTTGGTTATAATATAAATTGGCAACGGA
This sequence comes from Phocaeicola sp. RTP21198st1_B8_RTP21198_201120, assembly GCF_040929485.1. Lineage (NCBI taxonomy): Bacteria > Pseudomonadati > Bacteroidota > Bacteroidia > Bacteroidales > Bacteroidaceae > Phocaeicola > Phocaeicola sp. RTP21198st1_B8_RTP21198_201120. Next base: position 6,875 of record NZ_JBCOCI010000049.1, read on the forward strand.
GATTCCCGCAATAATTGCTAGCGTCCAAAGTAAGGAGGCAGGTAGTCCTTGGTTTTCTTTTAATTCTTGTTTCATGCTGCAAAAGTAGTAATTTCATGAAAATCATGTTATCTTTGTAAAGAAGAAAAATAGAAATGAAAATGAAGAATTGTATAAAAACGGTCTGTTTTCTGTTTTGGACCTGTGTAATGTTTATAGCGTGTATTGATGATGATGTGGAGGAAGGTACTGTTGATTTACAAACAGGAGAGAACATTCCTGTTTTTTCTGTGGTAATGGATGATGGACAAATAATAACTTCCGAAACCCTGAAAGGAGAGGTTTCCTTGATTGTGTTTTTTCATACGGGTTGTCCGGACTGCCGGAAAGAACTTCCTGTGCTGCAAAAAATATATACGGATTACGGTCAAAGAATCCGGATGGTTTGTATTAGCAGGGAAGAGAGTTCGGCAGAGATTGTCCGTTATTGGGACGAAAATCATTTGACTTTGCCCTATTCGGCCCAAGAAAACCGCACGGTATACTATCAGTTTGCTAAATCGGGGATACCTCGTGTTTATGTCATAGATAAAGAGTTGGTTATCCGTAGTGTTTTCACGGATAACCCGTTGGCAAGTTATGAAGATTTGGCTGAGGCTATAGAAACCTGTTTGTAGTTTTTAGAGAGGGTAAAATCCCTAAAAATAGGTATTGTCAGATAATGATAAGCTCATTACCTTTGCCATCATAAAAACAGAATCACAGCTGACTATACATGCAAATATTAAAGGATAACATACGTAGCCGTATTTTGGATGTAGCCAAACAACAATTTGAGTTGAAAGGTTATTCCAAGACTTCCATGCGTGAGATAGCTGTGGATGTAGGTGTTGGGGTGGGAAATATTTACAACTACTTTAAAAGTAAGGATGAGCTGTTTCATGAAGTTGTTCGTCCGGTTTTGTATGCGTTGGAAATGCTGTTGCAGGAACATCATGGAATACAGGGCGAGGATATTATGATGATGAGGTCGGAAGAATACTTGGAAACCTGTATAAACGAATATATTTCCTTGTATGACACCCACCACAGATTGATGAAAATACTGTTATTTCGTGCGCAAGGTTCTTCATTGGAACGTTTTCGGGAGAATTATACAGACCGTTCAACCGAATTAGTCAAAGTCTGGTTTACGGTGATGCAGAGAAAATACCCGATGATAAATATAGCTATTCCCGATTTTATAATCCATTTGCATACTGTATGGATGTTTACTATGTTTGAGGAGCTTTTGAGGCATTCAATAGCGAAACAGGAAATGAAAGCTATTTTACACAATTATATTCTATTTGAGATCCAAGGTTGGAGGGCCATTATTCGAATATGACAGGTAAAATTTGTATATACAGACTGGTTGCTACAGTAAGGCAGCAGGAAAGGAGGAAGTCTTTACGGAGGTTTCCTCCTTTTTTTATGAACAAATTTGAATACCGTTCACTAATAATCCGTTTGATATAGTACAATTATATGAAAAAGAAGAAAGAAGGATTGCCCCGTTTGTTAGAGATTGCGGGACAGAAGAAAGGGTTGCTTCTGCTGGCAGGTTTGCTGTCGGTAGGTAGTGCCATGTGTATGCTTGTACCCTATTGGGCTGTCTATGAGGTGCTGAAAGAGTTGTTGTTGCATGGCAGCAATCCTGTTTTGGCAAATGGAACTGAAATGATACGTTGGGGATGGATCGCACTGGGTGGACTTGTCGGCGGATTGGTTTTGCTGTACGCTGCCCTTATGTCCTCTCATGTAGCCGCATTCCGAATCTTGTATGGGTTGCGTGTCCGTTTATCCGAACATATCGGTAAACTTCCGTTGGGCTATCTGAACAACACTTCCATCGGGTCCATCAAGAAAACGATGGATCAGAACATCGAGAAGATAGAGGGATTCATTGCACATACTATCCCCGATTTGGTAAATGTGATAGCTACGGTGGCAGTGATGTTTGTCATTTTCTTCTCATTAAATGTATGGTTGACAGTGGCGTGTTTGACAGTTGTCGTATTAAGCCTTTTCCTACAATTCTCCAATTTTATGGGAAAGAAAGCGAAGGAGTTTATGCGTGTCTATTACGATGCACAGGAAAGGATGAGTACTTCTGCTGTACAATATGTTCGTGGAATGCCTATAGTAAAGATTTTTGGGCAAAGTGTATACTCGTTCCGCCAGTTCAATGCAGAGATACAGGCATACAAGACATTTGCTTTGAAATGCTGTGATACCTACCAGAACGGGATGATTGCCTTTACTGTTCTGCTTGGTTCAATGGTGACATTCATTCTTCCAATGGGTATCCTGTTGCTGAATGCCAACCCGCAATCTTTGTCACTGGCTGCGGTATGGTTGTTTTTTATTATTATGGGACCAGGTGTGGCTTCACCTATTTACAAACTGACTTTCTTGGGTGGGAACACACGGGAAATCAATGAGGGGGTAGCACGTATTGACCGCATACTGGAGAGGCAACCTATTCCCGAGCCGGAACATCCACAAGTGCCGGAGAGGTATGATATAGAATTTCGTCATGTGTCATTTTTTTATGAGAACACAGAACAGGGAACACGGACGAAAGTTTTGCATGATATCAATTTCAAGGCACAGCAAGGGGAAATAACTGCGCTCGTAGGACCATCTGGTAGCGGTAAATCGACGGTAGCCAACTTGATACCGCGTTTTTGGGATGTAGAGCAGGGCGAAATCCTTATCGGTGGTGTGAATATCAAGCAAATAGCAACAGCAGAGTTGATGGATACCGTATCGTTTGTCTTTCAAGACACTTTCTTGTTTTATGATACGCTGTATGAAAACATTGCCATCGGTTCTCCTTCTGCCGGTAAAGAAGCGGTGATAGCTGCTGCTGAAGCCGCCCAATGCCATGATTTCATAGAACGGTTGCCAGATGGTTATGATACTAAAATTGGGGATAAAGGTATATTTCTTTCGGGCGGTGAGGCGCAACGGATATGCGTGGCACGCGCCATCTTGAAGAATGCGCCGATACTAGTACTGGACGAAGCCACTGCTTTTGCTGATCCGGAAAACGAGTATAAGATGCAAATGGCCTTGCAGTCTTTGATAAAAGACAAGACGGTTATTGTAATAGCTCACCGTTTGTCTTCTATTGTATCAGCTCATCAGATTGTTGTCATGAAAGAAGGCCGGATTGTGCAATGTGGAAAACATAATATTTTATCTGTGAAAGAGGGGGTATATAAAAGTATGTGGGATGCTTATAGAAACGCTTACCATTGGTCGTTAAACAAGAATTAAACATATATTGATATGAGAAACAAGCATTTATTAAACAGTATTTTGCAGAATACAAGCTGTCCGAAAGGTTTTTGGGGTCGGATGATTTTATGGGGAATGAATCGTTTTCATGCTTCTTTGGCCCGTCGTGGTATGAAACAGGTAAACTGGCAACCGCAATGGACTGTCCTAGATATTGGATGCGGAGGTGGAGCCAACCTGAATCGTTTGTTGAAACAATGTCCTCAAGGAAAGGTTTATGGTATAGATTTATCGGAAGAGAGTGTAGTTTTTGCAAGCAAATACAATGTGAAAGAATTGAATAAACGATGTTTCATACAGCAAGGAAGTGTGTGCTCCTTGCCATACAAAGACGGGACATTTGATGCTGTTACTGCTTTTGAAACAGTCTATTTTTGGTCGCCCATAGAGATAGCGTTGGCTGAGGTGGTACGAGTCTTACGAAAAGGAGGATGCTTCCTTGTCGGCTTGGAAGCAAGCAGTCCTGAACTCGGAAAAATGTGGACTGAACGGATAAAAGGAATGGTGGTATATACAGCCGGAGATTTGAAGGATTTGTTGATAGAGGCCGGATTTTCAACCATTCAGGTTGTTCATAATAAAGAAGAAATGTATATTATCGCACGTAAATGAAAGGAACAGGTATGAATGCGATCAAAAACATTACAATTGGTCATACGAAACGTCTTTGTAGACCAGTAGGTTTAACAGTGCTTGCCAATTTGATTAATATTGTGCCGTTTTGCCTCTCTATTGAGGCGGTACGTATTGTTTTTAATACGTTCGATGGAAGTGGCCGGCCACTTGACACGGTTCGTTTGTGGTATATATTCGGAGTGATGGCTTGTTATATGATAGTCATGGCGTTAGCGGAACGAGCTTCCTATCGTTCCAATTTTAGAGGGGCATATGAGATGAGTGCTTCGGGACGTCTTTCTTTGGCAGAACACTTGCGGAAGCTCTCGTTAGGATTTCTTTCACAACGTGATCCCGGTGACTTGTCGTCTATGCTTATTACCGATTTTTCAATGGCAGAAACCGGAATATCCCATCATTTGCCTCAACTGATGGGGGCTGTAGTTATGCCTGTACTAGCTTTTGCTTCACTAATATGGATAGATTGGCGGATGGCTGTTGCTATGTTTGCCGCTTTACCACTGGCTTTATTCATTTTGTGGGTAAGTACGAGTGTGCAGAAAAAATTGAGTGGAAGTCAGGTTCAGGCCAAAATTAATGCTGGAAGCCGATTTGAAGAATATCTGCAAGGTATCCGGGTGGTGAAAGCTTACAATTTGTTGGGAGCCCATTTTGACCGGTTGCGTGATGCGTTTGCAGAACTGCGCCGTGCCTGTATCCGTCAGGAGGCACAGTTAGGCCCGTTTGTGCTGCTTTCCATTGCTTTGGTGCGTGCCGGGCTGACATTGATGGTACTGTGCGGTACTTATTTGCTATTGAGTGGAGATCTCTCGTTGCCTATTTTTATACTGTTTCTTGTAGTAGGATCTCGTGTGTTTGACCCGTTAACTTCTGCCTTGACCAACTTTGCCGAGTTTCGTTATTTCTCCATTGCTGGAGGGCGTATTTTAACACTGATGGATGAGCCGGAAATGAGAGGAGAACTGCAATCTCCGGTTACAGGTGATATACGTTTTGAACATGTTTCATTTGCCTACCGGGACAAGGAAGTCCTGCATGATGTTTCAATTACGCTTTCCAAAAACTCATTGACTGCCCTTGTCGGTCCTTCCGGAAGTGGAAAAAGTACAGTAATGAAACTTTGCGCCCGTTTTTATGACCCACAGAAAGGACGTGTTTTTTTTGGTGATCTCCCGATGGATAAAATAAATCCGGAAAGTTTGATGAGTCATATCTCTATGGTATTCCAGGATGTCTATCTGTTTCAAGATACGGTACGCAACAACATACGTTTTGGTAAGGCTGGTGCAACGGATGATGAAATTATTGTCGCAGCCCAAAAAGCTTGTTGCCATGATTTTATCATGCAGTTGCCGCAAGGCTATGACACGATGATAGGTGAAGGCGGTTGTACTTTATCCGGAGGAGAAAAACAGCGTATATCCATTGCTCGTGCTGTTCTGAAAGACGCACAAGTCATTCTATTGGACGAAGCAACTGCCTCGCTTGACCCTGAAAATGAAGTGGAAATGCAGAAGGTCATCGATACTCTCATCAAAGGTCGTACTGTTATAACTATCGCTCATAAGCTCAAGACAATCATGAATGCTAATCGGATAATTGTTTTGGACGATGGTCAAGTTAAGGAACAAGGAACACATGATGAATTGATTCGGGTAGATGGTCTTTATGCCCGGCTATGGAAAATTCAGGAAAGTACTTCTGGATGGAATTTATGAGGAATTCTATTTGATTACACAATTGAAAAGAGAATATGAATTACTATTCTCTTTTCAACTTTTCTTAATAGGACTTAAATATGAATAGATGAAAAAAAATATTATTTTGCAGAATATTTTAACGTTGTGAAAATAATGTATTCTCTATCCGAAAGAAGTGTTTTGCGGAAGAGCGGTCGGGTAGTAACAAACCAGATTAAGATTGTTATCAGATCATTGTTCCATGCCTCAAAACAAATATGATATTTCTCGTTTAAATCATTTTTAAGGATTTGTCGGACTTTTATAAAAAACTCCCTTATTGTTTTTTATTTCTATCATTCCGTTGTCTGAATCATACAGGAATGGTGGAAAAGTAAAAAAGACATAAATCTCGGTGTCTTTTAGTTTGTACAGCTTGGGAGTGATCTTTTTACTGATTCCGCTTGGGAATACTTGGTCATCCATTTCGGTGGGAATATAATAATCTGCTCCCTCCCTCAATACATTTTTGCTAATCTTGGCTTCTGCTTTTGATTTGGCAATCGTATAGAATCCCTCTATATCATATTTATCCCAATTTTTATACTCTTGTCCAAGCACCATACTTATGTTTAAACATAAAACCAGTAGTAATAATATTCTTTTCATATCTATCTGTTTTTAAGGTTATTCCAAGTTGGTATCACAAATATAAGAATTCTTATTGGTTTTTTCAAGGAATAAGGAAGAAAATAGAGAGTAGAATTTTAAAAAAAGAAGGTAATCCCTATCCATACCAGAACTCCTGATATCAGAACGATTCCTAACATGATTAATTTTATTTTGAAGAGCTGGTTAGTTTCCGCTTCTTCTTTTTCTTGCGTTTTTATTCTGATCTCTTCTAATTGCTCAAGGGATAGATGGGAGGAGTGCTCTTTTTTGTTCAAATCAACCAGTCGGTTTCGAATTTCATTTAAGCGTTCCTTTCCTGCTTTTCGTAGTTCACGATTTTCTTTATCTCTTCTCATCATGTCATTGATACAACCTAAAGTTCCCATAATCTAACTGTTTAATTTGAATTCATTTCCACAAATATAGTGTTTTTTGCAGTTGCTTTTCTTCACTTGCTAATTTAATATTTGAAGGATAGATATTACTTAATAAACCTGATGTGCCTTGACTGCCGGATATAAATATTCTGCCAATGGATTTGTAATATAAAGTTGTATGCCATTATGCTTTCATACCATTGCTTATGGGGTAATATGTTGATAATGAACTGTATTTATATGGCGTGGCATTTTCCCCATTGAAACAGGTAAAAAGTAGATGTATTTATCTTATCATTGAAAAAAAATGTGAATATAAAGTTTAGGTGAAAGTGATTTTATTTGTAAATTGTATACCGTCATGTAGGTATCTCCGATCTATGTATAATTTAGTATATACCTAGAAATGGGGATTGTGCCGAGCTTTTATGAATTGTAATTTTGCAAACCAATAGAGAATGAAATGATTTGTAAGATTGCATATATTTTTTTATTTATAATTTGTAGCAATGTGTCTCTTTTATGGGGGCAGACATTTGTATTTCGGGGAACTGTACTGGATGAGCAGACTCATAAAGCGTTGGATTACGCTACAGTTCAATTGTTTGTGGATAAGCAGATTGTTTATGGGGGAATAACAGATGCGAATGGACATTTTGAACTTCTACATATCCATCCTGGAACTTATCGGGTTATTGTATCCTATTTAGGATATGATTCTACAGAAAAAGAAGTGAAGGTCATTGGGGATATTTCAGCAATCTTTTATTTAAAACCTTCGGTCATGGCGCTGAACGAGGTAGTGGTGACCGCTTCTGAATCAAAACGCGCTACCAGCGCTTCTATCGTTGACCGTACAGCCATGAAACATCTTCAGCCCAGCAGTTTCAGTGACTTGATGGAATTAGTACCTGGAGGAAAGTCGGCTGATCCTCAGATGGGGCAGGCCAATCTGATCCGGATACGTGAAACAGGTAAGACGGAGGATATCTCTTCATTGGGAGTTGGATTTTATATTGATGGTATCTCCCAGAATACGGATGCGAATCTGCAATATATGCCAAACAGTACTTCCGCAGTGAATGCAACGAGCACAATGTCAAAAGGGATGGATATGCGTACCATCTCAACCGATAATATTGAGAAGGTGGAAATCATTCGTGGCATTCCTTCCGTGGCTTATGGTAATGTGGCAAACGGTGCGGTAATCATTCAGCGTAAAATGAATGAGAGCCCCTTGTCTGCGCGTTTTAAGGCTGATAAAACCAGTAAACTGTTTTCTGTAGGCAAGGGAATTCGGCTGGATGGGAACGGGCGTTATGTGTTGAATGCTGATTTAAACTATTTGGAGTCCAAAATAGATCCGCGTAACAGTGTGAAAAATTACACTCGCCTTACTGCTTCCGCCCGCTTGGATGGCAAATGGTTATGGAATGAACGTAATATTCATTGGAATATCAGTTCCGATTATACCGGCTCGTTTGATGATGCGAAGAGGGATAAAGATGCGACAGTAAAGGAAGATTCTTATAAATCGGACTTTAACAGCCTGAAGATAGCGGGGAAATGGAGCATGAAGTTTCCGGCCCATTTATGGATTCGTGAGGTTGGTGTGACTACTTCTGTCAGTCAGCAGTGGGAGAAGATGCGTGAAATAAAGTCCGTTTCTCTGAATCGTCCGGCAGCTATTGCTACTCAGACAGAAACCGGAGAGTTTGATGGCATCTATCTACCTTATAATTATGTGGCACAGATGGATATTGATGGTAAACCTTTATATGTTACGGCTTCCGCCCGTACGCGGTTGGCTTTCCCGTTGGGGGTATTACAGAATGCGATGAATATGGGGATGGAATGGAATTATCAGAAGAATTTGGGAGAAGGCCAGGTATTCGATGTGACACGGCCCATCAGTGAAAGTTTGAGTACACGGCCTCGCCGTTTTAAGGATATACCGGGGCTGCAACCTTTCGCCTTCTATGCCGAGGAGGTGTTGAATCTTCCTGTAAATAGACATAAATTGGCTTTTACGGCTGGTATCCGTTTGCAGTCTTTATTGGGGCTGGACACTAAATATAAGATGCAGGGCAAGATATATCCCGATCTTCGTCTGGACTTGCAATGGAGTTTACCGGTATCAAACGGATGGGATGTTGCCTTTTCGGGAGGTTTGGGCTGGATCAGCCGTATGCCGACCACCGCACAGCTATATCCGGATTTTAAGTATGTAGATTTGATTCAGTTGAATTATTACCATACCAATCCGGATTATCGCCGTATCAATATGATGACATATAAATGGGATAATACAAACTATCAATTGGAACCAGCACGTAACATGAAATGGGAAGTGCGGGCCGACGTCAGCTATAAGGGAAACCGCCTGTCGATAACTTATTTCCGCGAACGGATGAATAATGCTTTTGATGATATCACTTATTATAGGTCATTGGCATATAAACTATATGATCCTGCTAGTATCGACGGATCAGCATTGACGGCTCCTCCAGAACTTTCTCAGTTGACTTATACAAATGAATATAATCTGGATGTGTATTCCACACAAGGTAATGTAATGAAGGTGTGTAAAGAAGGAGTGGAGTTTCAGTTCGCTTCCAAACGAATAGAATCGCTCAAGACTCGCGTCACTATGTATGGAGCCTGGATAAAGACAATTTATAATTCGGATTCTCCTCAATATAAGGCCTCTTCTATATTGTTGGACAATAAACAGCTGAAATATGTGGGATTGTACAATGGGGACAACGGAACAGAAAGCCAGGCATTCAATACGAACTTTATGTTTGATACCTATATACAGCGTTTGGGACTTACTTTCTCTACGTCGGCACAATGCACTTGGTATACCAACAGACGGAACTTGTGGAATAATGGCGTGCCGGTAAGCTATATAGATCAATCCGGTGAAACGCATCCGTTTCGCGAAGAGGATAAAAACAATATTCAGTTACAGCATCTGGTGGAGAAATATTCAGCCACTTATTTTGAGCGTACTACCGTGCCTTTTTATATGGATATCAATTTGAAGGCGAGTAAACGGATCGGTAAGTATCTGAATCTGGCTTTTTATGTAAACCGGCTTTTGGGTATTTATCCTGATTATACGTTACGGGGCGTACTGCAACGGAGAACGTCCGAATCGCCTTATTTCGGTATGGAAATGAACTTAACTTTTTAGTAAATGAACAATAAAATAGAGATGAAGATGAAAAAGAATCAATTGACAATGTTAGTCCTTTTTGCGACAATGCTGGGATTTACCGCATGTAGTGATGATGACAAAGTGAGCATATCCACTGTAGGTATTACCACTACTGTAGATACAACTATCGAGGGGCTGCAACTGACCGGTGGAACCTATACTTTTGAAAATGTAAATACATCTGTCAAGACAGACATTACCTATCCGGCTCAGAGTATTGAACTGGCGGACGGGTTGTATAATGTAACTTTCATTGGTAAGGGAACTTACTCACAGAATGGAACTCCGGTGGAAGTCGATGTACAGGGAGTACAACAGAATGTGGCCGTATCTGGAGGGTCGTACAAGCTGGAACTGAAGGTTCATGTACTCAATACAGGTGACCCTGATTTTGTGATTGCCGAGATATTTATTCCCGGAACCTATAATGAAGCAGGTAAGCAATATAATGGCGACCAGTATATACGTATCTATAATAACTCGGATAAAGTTTTGTATGCGGATGGATTGATATTTATGGAATCACAATTCCAAACTACTCAGAAATATCAATCGGTAGATCCGGATATCATGGATGAAGCTATTGCGGTAGGCTCTGTTGTAGCAGTACCGGGCAGTGGAACAGATTATCCGGTACAACCGGGAGAATCCTTTATCCTTTGTGACAATGCGATCAATCATAAAGAGGCTAATCCGAATTCTATAGATTTAAGTAAAGCCAATTTTGAGTGGTATATTGAATCAAAGCAAGATGTGGATAATCCGGCTGTTCCCAATCTGGATGTTTATTATTGTTATTCCAAAACTATCTGGGTGTTGAATAAACAGGGAAATCGCGCTTATGCTATTGGCAGATTACCCAAAAGTATGACTAAAGAAAAGTATATTTCAGACTATGCATACAACTATACGTATATTATGCAAAATGGAACAGCCAGTAAACCGCAAAGCAAATATAAGTTCCCCAATGAATGGGTGATTGATGCTGTAAATGTAGGTGCTTCCAATGAATGGCAGTGGAATGTAACCTCTACCGGGCTGGATATGGGGCATACTTATATCGGTATGAACAATACCGTTGCAGAAAACATCGGAAAGTGCGTAATGCGTAAAGCCGCCTACAAGGATGGTGATCGGGAAGTATTGCAGGATACAAATAACTCTACCGTTGATTTCACACCTGTGGCTACTCCGAGCCTGTTTAACAAATAATTGAATCCGTCTTATTGATATATAAATCTTTATTATTCATGATGCTAATCCGAATTATCATTATGTTGCTGATTGCTTTATTTGTGGAGAGTCGGCAGGAAGCCTTCGGGCAGACTACCGACACACTCTCCCTGTCCGATAAGGTAATCCGTACCGCTTCATTTGCGACCGGATTTCGTGGCGAGATATGGCAGAATCCGGCACTTTATTATTACTATACTCCGTATACATGGACAAGGCTGGACGTAAATGGAGCTTATCATGATAAAGGAAAAGCATCTTTGAAACAGGAAGGTGATAAGGATACCCGTATCGGGGTAGATGTCAATTCCTTCGTTATTCTTTCGGAACGTGATCGTGTATTCGGTTCAGCAGGATACAGGAGTGAGAAGCAGGAGAATGTGTTATGGAATGAAAATATAGACTGGAAATTGATAGCTCCTTACGTGACTGGTGATTCCATTGGTGGTTTCCTGAAGGGAGAAACTTATTATTTCAATGGAGGTTACGCCAGTGAGTCAGGTTCCTGGACATGGGGAATCACCGGTGGTTACAGAGCGTCTCATAATTATCGGGATAAAGATCCGCGTCCACGTAATACAGCTTCCGATCTCTCTTTTGCTTTGGGAGCAGGATATCGTCTGGGGACATATCGTTTGGGAGTTTCCGCAGATTTCCGGCTTTATCAGCAGAAAAGTGAGATTTCATTCCTTGCAGATAAAGGCTCTACTTCGGTATACCATATATTGGGATTGGGCATGGATTATGTGCGTTTCGCCGGAAACCAGACCGGGACGAAGCATCAAGGCATCCGGTGGGGAGGAAGCATAGGCATTCTGCCAGTTGATACGGAAAAGGGGATATCGGCCACAGTTTCAATTGACCGTATGTCAATGGACAAGAAATTGAGCAATGCCAATAATCTCACTTTGCTGGAATTGAATACGACTGATTTGAAAGGAAACGTGACCTGGATGCGGGAACTTCAGCAGGCAGAACACCTTGCTGTGAAACTGGATGCAGGCTATATAGTTCGTAAAGGAATGGAGAATATTTACGGAGAGGCGGGCGGAAGCTCCTATGGAGCATTAATTAGTACATCTCCGGGAATGAAGGTCACGAATAGTCGGATTGCCGTAAGTGGTTTGTGGGAGAAGCTTTTGACCGATAAAGGTGTATGGGGAGGAGCAATTGTCCCAAACATAATCTACCATCGGTTGGAAACGGATTACAACGCCGTATCCCGGTTTGTTCACTTGTCTGTTTTGGAGAGTTCTTTGCGTGCCCGTTTGCTGTATCAGAAGAGGCTGCTACGATTGACCGCAGAAGCTAACGGTGGATATTATGCCAATTTATCGGCTGAATATTCTTTACCGGGATTGAATGCCGCGAAGTCGTCCGCCCAGACTTTATTGGCAAATATTGACTATTTATCTGATAGTTATAGTATGGTGGGGATTCGTCTGCAAGGGGATTATCCCATCATGAAACAATATAACCTGTCTTTGTCTGTTCAATGGCAGGCGGCATATTATAAAAAATGCGGAACGGCCCAGTATGCCGCTTGTTCACTGGGCATCTTTTTTTAAAAAATAAAAACAGTTAGCATATGAAAATTAAGTTTATGGTCGCTGCAACCTTAATGGCAGCTTTAGTAACTACTACTTCTTGTGGAAACAGTAACAAACAGAGCCAGTCTGAAAAAACGGAGCAGGCGGCTCCGGCGGCATTGAGTATCGATAATCTGCTGGTGCATGCCGATTCACTGGCCAACAAGGAGGTGACTATCGAAGGAATCTGCACACATACCTGCAAGCACGGAGCTACAAAAATATTCCTGATGGGCAGTGATGATACCAAAACGATTCGTGTGGAAGCCGGACCTTTGGGCTCGTTTGATACCAAATGCATCAACGCTATTGTCACAGTGACCGGAACGTTAAAGGAACAGCGGGTAGATGAAGCTTACTTGCAAAACTGGGAGGCTAAACTGAAAGCACAGACTGAAAAATCTCATGGAGAAACTGCTGCCGGGTGTGATTCGGAAAAAAAAGCACGCGGTGAAACAGCCAGCACCCCTGAAGCCCGTATTGCGGACTTTCGCGCAAAGATAGCAGAAAGAAAAGCTGCTACCGGAAAAGATTATCTGTCATTCTACTATATGGAAGCCAGTTCTTATGAAATCGCAGAATAAAGGTACTGCATTCCGCAAGTGGAGCCGGATCATCCATCGTGATCTGTCTTTCTTCTTTGCGGGAATGATTTTGATTTATGCTATTTCGGGTATCGTGATGAACCATAGGGATAGCATAAATCCCCATTATACAGTTACACGAACGGAATATAAAATAACAGAGGATCTGTCGGACAAGAGCAAAGTTAATGAGAAGATGATTTTGACTTTGTTGGAACCGCTGGGCGAAGCCGGAAATTTTACTAAATATTATTACCCGGAACCGGATCTGATTAAGGTTTTTCTGAAAGGAGGCTCAAGTCTGGTGATTAACACCCGGACAAAAGATGCTGTCTACGAGGGGGTGAAGCGCCGTCCGCTGATCTCTTCCATGGTACAACTCCATTTCAATCCGGGTAAGTGGTGGACTTGGTTTGCCGATGCTTTTGCTGTCTGTCTGATTATTATCACTGTCAGCGGTATAGTGATGATAAAAGGTCCTAAAGGATTGTGGGGCAGAGGAGGAATCGAGTTGGTGGCCGGTATCTTGATTCCTATTCTTTTCCTGGCGTGTTTCTAATAGCAAACGAAAAATGATTTATAAAGCATGAGTGCAATTATAGAATGTAAGAACCTGACCCATTATTACGGTCAACGCAAGATTTATGAGAACTTGAGTTTTGAAGTTCCTCAAGGGCGTATCTTGGGGTTGTTGGGTAAAAATGGTACAGGGAAAACGACAACCATTAATATATTGAGCGGTTATCTTCAGCCGCGTTCAGGCGAATGTCGCATCTTTGGTGAGAACATTCAGACCATGAACCCTGCTTTACGCAGGAATATCGGTTTATTGCTGGAAGGTCATGTTCAATATCAGTTTATGAATATCACACAAATAGAAAAGTTTTATGCTTCTTTTTATCCGGGACAATGGAAAAAGGAGGCTTATTATGACTTGATGAATAAATTGAAGGTAGCTCCGGGACAACGTATCTCAAGAATGTCGAACGGACAGCGTTCGCAAGTGGCATTGGGACTGATCCTGGCACAAAATCCGGAGTTGTTGATTCTGGATGATTTCTCTTTAGGACTTGATCCGGGCTATCGCCGTCTTTTTGTGGATTATTTACGTGATTATGCCCGTTCCGAGAACAAGACTGTTTTCCTGACTTCCCATATTATTCAGGATATGGAGCGGTTGATTGATGATTGTATTATTATGGATTATGGCTCTATCCTTATTCAACAGCCTATTGAAACGTTGATGAAAGAGCTGAGAAGATATACTTGTACTGTGCCCGAGGGTTATCAGCCTCAGTTGCCGGCAACTTGCTATCATCCGGCTGTCATTCGTCAAACCTTGGAAACGTACTCCTTTTTGCCTCCCGTGGATGTGGAGAAACTGTTGAAGGAAAGTCAAGTTCCCTTTACTGGTTTGCAGCACGAAAATGTAAGTCTGGAAGATGCCTTTATCGGTCTTACCGGAAAGTATTAATATGTAAACTAAATAGAAGAAATATGATACAAGCCATATTTTATAAAGAGTGGATAAAAACGCGTTGGTATTGGTTGCTGGCAACTCTTTTTATGATAGGGATCACAGGATATTCCATGCTTCGTATTGGCCGTACCATTGCCATACAGGGAATCGATCATTTATGGGTAGTGATGGTCCAGAAGGATGCTATATTTATTGATTTGTTGCAATTTGTCCCTTTACTTATCGGTATCTTGCTTGCTGCCGTACAGTTTTTCCCCGAGATGCAACGTAAGTGTTTGAAGCTTACTTTGCATTTGCCTTATTCACAGAAGAAAATGGTCATGTCAATGTTGGCCTATGGCGTACTTGCACTGGTGACCTGTTTTGCTATGAGTTTTATTATGATGGGAGTTTATCTGCCACAACATTTTACAAGTGAGTTGGTGCAGCGTGTTTTATTATCTGCGGCTCCATGGTTTCTTGCCGGATTTGCCGGTTATCTGCTTGTTTCATGGATTTGCCTGGAACCCACATGGAAGCGCAGGGTTTTGAATCTGATTATTGCGGCATTGATTTTCCGTGTCTACTTTCTGGCTCCGGGAGCGGAGGCATATAATAGTTTCTTGCCCTGTCTGACACTTTATACGTTGCTTGCCGCTTCTCTTTCGTGGATTTCTGTGGTACGGTTCAAGGCCGGTAAGCAAGACTAATTGAATGTTTATTATTAAAAAATCAAACAAACATGATTCGATTCAGCAAAATATTTTTTTATATTACCGTAGCTGTCCTGCTTGTATGGCAGTTGCCTTGGTGTTATGCTTTTCTCACACTGAAGCCTGTCAAAACTCCTTTTACTATGTATAGTTCCGTACTTGGTGATTTTGTTATTACACAACTAGATGAGAATAAGCAACTTCACCGCTATGATACGAAAGGCAATACATATACACAACAGCAGGTAGACAGTTTGTTGCCTTCTCTCTATGTGCGCCAGCTTACGGCGGACGAACGTTTCCCTGATACCATTTGTGGTAAGGCAGTTAGTCCGAAAGATATTCAATTGACAAACTTTACTTTCAAGAGTGTGCCGTCAGCCATCAATGCTTCCCAGACAGGACTCTATTTTCTGATGGAGTCCATGTCCAAACGGGTGGATTTGAAAATGCCCGAAGATGCATTCCGTTTTACCGATAAAGGTATAGAATTTATTCGTATGGAGACGAATTGTATCGATGAGGCGAAAAGCAAATTGTTTACGGATATGCTGGTTCAGAAAGGGTTTGCTTTTCCTGCATGCTATGCTTCGGGCAATCCAACTACTCGTAAAGACTATGATGAGGGATATCTGGTTTTAGATGCCAACCATAAATTGTTCCATCTGAAGTGCACCAAAGGACGTCCGTATGTGAAAGCTATTCAGTTGCCTGAAGGAGTCTTGCCGGAATATGTGTTTATTACTGAATTCCGTAGCCGTCGGACTTTGGGGTATATGGTAGATAGCAAGCATCATTTTTATATTATCAATAGTGATGGAAGTTTGGTGAAATCAGCTCTCCCCGGTTTCGATCCGGCAAAAGATGAGTTGACCATCTTTGGAAATATGTTTGACTGGACTGTAAAGTTATCGACAGATAAAGATGATTATTACTATGCTTTGGATGCTACAGATTATTCACTGATTAAAGAACATGCCTATAAAGATATCCGCCGTTCTGTTCCGGGGTTGTCTTTTACATCTCCAGATGACAAATTTGTAAAACCTCGTTTTTGATGTGAATTTGGCAGGGGAAGTCTGATATTAAAATGTATATTAGTTCGAACAGACCGAAAACAACTAGGTAAAGGGGCTATCATGTTAGGCATCAGCTAACTCTACCTTCTGTGAGATACTGCAAATACGGGATTATATAATTGTGCGGACAGACAGGAGGGCGTGAAAACAGCCTTCCTTTTTTTGATAATATTTAAGATACAGGGATTTGATCTAGTTTTTCTTGCTCGTCAATTTTATATTATGATAATCGTTCTTTGAGTATATGCAGGATAAAACAGGTTGTTGAATTTTGCTTGTTTTTAAATTTTCAAAAATGCCAGATTGCATATAAATAATCTTCGTTTTGACCTCCTTTTATCCTAAACCAACTCTTAATTGTATAACCGATTTATGATTTAAAGAACCAATTTCATTCCGTAATTTTAGACAATTATTTGCAATACTTTTGATTGATATTGAAAAATAGGAGGGGGTGGGTCATCAGTTAAACGAATGAAATTACTGGAAATAAAAATCCCTATAACTGCAATGGTTATAGGGATTTATATATTGGCAATGTATTATATTACTTGCTCAAAGCAGTAGCAACGTCTACAGCACAAGCCACTGTACATCCTACCATCGGGTTGTTACCGATACCCAGGAATCCCATCATTTCCACGTGAGCGGGAACAGATGAAGAACCAGCGAACTGAGCGTCTGAGTGCATACGACCCATAGTGTCCGTCATACCGTAAGAAGCAGGACCGGCAGCCATGTTATCCGGGTGAAGAGTACGACCTGTACCACCACCTGATGCAACTGAGAAATAAGGCTTACCTGCAAGAACACGTTCTTTCTTGTAAGTACCTGCAACCGGATGTTGGAAACGAGTCGGGTTAGTAGAGTTACCGGTGATTGA
Organism: Phocaeicola sp. RTP21198st1_B8_RTP21198_201120; assembly: GCF_040929485.1. Taxonomy (NCBI): domain Bacteria; kingdom Pseudomonadati; phylum Bacteroidota; class Bacteroidia; order Bacteroidales; family Bacteroidaceae; genus Phocaeicola; species Phocaeicola sp. RTP21198st1_B8_RTP21198_201120. Next base: position 24,326 of record NZ_JBCOCI010000049.1, read on the forward strand.
TACGTCTACACCTTCTTTCCACATGATAGCTACACCTTCGCGAACATCATCAGCTCCGTAGCATTTCACTTTTGCACGAGGACCGTCAGAATAAGCGATTTCACGAACTACTTTCAGTTCACCTGTGAAATAATCGAATTCAGTCTGAACGTATGTAAATCCGTTGATACGAGAGATGATCTGTGCAGCGTCTTTGCCCAAACCGTTCAAGATGCAACGCAGAGGTTCTTTACGTACTTTGTCTGCTTTTGCAGCGATTTTGATAGCACCTTCGGCAGCAGCGAATGATTCGTGACCTGCCAGGAATGCGAAACATTTAGTTTCTTCGCGCAGCAACATAGCAGCCAGGTTACCGTGACCGATACCTACTTTACGGTCGTCGGCTACAGAACCCGGAATGCAGAATGCCTGCAGACCGATACCGATAGCTTCGGCAGCTTCAGCAGCGTTTTTGCAACCTTTCTTCAATGCAATGGCAGAACCTACTACGTAAGCCCACTTGGCATTTTCGAAACAGATAGGCTGAGTTTCTTCACAAGTTTTATAAGGATCAAGTCCGGCAGCTTCGCAGATTGCGTTAGCTTCTTCGATGTCTTTGATGCCGTTTTCGTTCAAAGCAGCAATGATCTGTTTGATACGACGGTCTTGGCTTTCGAATTTTACTTCTCTAATCATATTCTTTCCTCCTTATAATTATTCGTGACGTGGATCAATTTTCTTAACAGCTCCTTGTTCTTCAGTTACACGTCCATAAGTACCTGTAACTTTCTTCAATGCTTCATTAGCATCAGTACCCTTCTTGATTTCGTCCATGAACTTACCCATGTGAACGAATTCGTAACCGCAGATTTCGTCGTTCTTATCCAGGAATACGTTTTTGATGTAACCTTCAGCCATTTCAAGGTAACGGGGACCTTTAGCCAAAGTACCATACAAAGTACCTACCTGGCTGCGAAGACCTTTACCCAAGTCTTCCAAACCGGCACCGATAATCAGACCGCCTTCTGAGAAGGCTGACTGAGTACGTCCGTAAACGATTTGAAGGAATAGTTCGCGCATTGCTGTGTTGATAGCATCACAAACCAAGTCAGTGTTTAATGCTTCCAATACAGTCTTACCCGGAAGAATTTCAGCAGCCATAGCGGCTGAGTGAGTCATACCGGAGCAACCGATAGTTTCTACCAATGCTTCCTGGATGATGCCTTCTTTTACGTTAAGGGTTAGTTTACAAGCACCCTGCTGAGGAGCACACCAGCCAATACCGTGTGTCAAACCAGAGATGTCTTTAATTTCTTTTGATTTTACCCACTTTCCTTCTTCAGGAATAGGAGCTGGTCCGTGATTAGGACCTTTTTTCACAACACACATGTGTTCTACTTCGTGTGAATAAGTCATATTCTTTACGTTTTTTGGTAATAAAATAAATATTCGTAAACCACGTGAAAAGATTGGTTATTCTTTTCGCCCACAAAGTTAGTCGTTTTATTCTTTTCTGCAACTTGTTGCCCGTCACTTTTTATCTTTAAATAAAATAAATTTATTGTAGGACAGTATTTTGCAAACTAGAGTTGCCAAAATGTTTTTTCTTTCCGATGAAACCTCTATCTTTGTACCTATATTACAATGATAGGAATGGAAGCAAATAAAATAGCAATTACAGACGAAGCTTTGCGCCGAGGTGCGGAAGAGGGTATGGATGGTTTTTTGAAGGTGTTTATAGATAAATACCTAGAGGTGACAGGAGGTGTTGTCAATGCGGAAACAATGCCTTTGCTCAATGGTTACCAGCATTCATTGTTGGGGTATCATTTCTTGCGTGAAGAAATAAATGAAGGTGGTTTTGTACAATTGATACAGAATGGTTTTGGACCTTATATCTTTGATAATCCTTTTGCAAAAGCAATGCGGCAGTTTGGAGCGAAAGAATTTGCCAAATTGATTTATAGCGCGAAGAAAATATATGATGAGAACCGTGCTGATTTGGAAAAGGACAGGGATGATGAGGAATTTATGGCAATGTATGAGCAATACGAGGCCTTTGATGAGTTGGAAGAGCAGTTCATGGATATGGAAGAGTCGGTAACTGCCCGGATTGCAGAATATGTGGACAATCATATTGAGGAGTTTGCGGAGATTGTATGACAAGGACTTTTGCGTACTTTGTCGGGTATAAGCTCATGCGTTTTGATATAAAAAAAGTAAGTTGGCTTCAATAGCTAAGTAAGATACGTTCGTTGGCTGACGAACCTATGTTGCTTGGTCAAGCAAGTTAACTTACTTTTTTTGTCTTGTTATTCCGGTGTCATTCCATTTATTGTTTCCTGATAAACCAACCTTTGATATAGGCGGTTGCCAGTACGGCAAGTCCTGCCGCCAGGCAGATTCCCGTAACCACCAGCCCGTAACCGTTCAAGAAAGCTACCGGAGCGAAAGTTATCAGAGAAATCTCTACCGGGGCGATGAACAAGTAAGCCAGTGCATAGTTATCCAGGCATCGGCTGCGCATTTTGGGGTCTGCAACGCGGAGCAATGCGATGCCCATAGCCATAGTTCCAGTAAACCATCCCCATGTGAAGATAGCTTTCTCGAACCAACAGTCTTTCATTAATTTGCGGGCCATGACCAGAACATAAATCAGGGTTGCAATTAATCCTGAGACTAACAGAATTAATAAGGGTATGATGTACTCTATTACAACAGATATTTTAATGGAAGCAATTCCAAAAGCTACCAGAAAATCGGTAAAGGCTCCGCTGATGTGGCCTATGGTTTGCGGGCAGACATAATCACTGGTTTTTGTTTTGTCGAATATCTTTTTGATGAATATACCTACCACAAATGCGCAACTGAATACCGGCAGTTCAAACCCCGGCATAAAGTGGGATACTGTTTTGCTGATGCAGTATCCGCCTAATGCTATCACTGCTACAATGATAAGATTGAAGGTCAGCGGGTCAATGGAGATGGAAGAGCAAGAACTTTCACCCATGCTTTCCCGTTTGTCGCCGGGCAACAGGCCTGTCTGTAATTCGTGAGGAAGGTCATCGTAATTGGCGAGGAAGGAGGTGTGCCCTTTCTTTGTCCCCCATTTTATAATGATCAGTCCGATAATGACTGCCGCTACGATACCGAAGGTGGCGGCAGTCATGGCCAAAGTTAGAATTTCGTCATATCCGAACTGGCTGAAAGCCTGTCCGATGGCTGCTGCTGTACCGTGCCCGCCGCAATAGCCGCTTGGCATAGTGATGCCGAAGGCAGGGTTCAAGGGCCATATCCGGTTCAGGACAAGCAATCCCAACAGTCCTCCGAAAGCCCATTGCAACAACATTCCTGCCTGTGAATATGCCCACATGCTGCCTATATTGTCTGCATCTCCTTTGGCTGCCTTTTGTGAGGTGAGGGGGAGAGCGCCGAAAATGAAGGCTATCAATATGCCGGCATAAGTTCCTGTTTGGGTGGAAAGAGGTATGATGCCGAAACCGTGAGGTCCCAAGGACAGTCCTATAAACCCGGCCAACAGGCTAGGGGGGATGAACAGCCTTTGGATGAATCTTATTTTTACTCTCATGAGTTTGCCGAGCAGTAGCAGTACTGAGATGATGCCTGTATCGACAAAGAGTGTCCACGGGGTGAAATCGGTCATAAATCTAGGATTTGTTTGGATGTATTCGTTGAAGAATACAGCGTTCATAAATAGTTTATTTTACCGAATCGGTAGGAATGGAAATTGATCTTATCGGCAAAAATAATATACAGGTATCATGTAGATTACATATTTAACTATATATTTATGCCGATTCTTTTAGTCATAGGCTGATTTAAAAAAATGTTCTTGAAAAATATAGGGTAGATGAGGATTGGTTATGCTGTAGTCCACTTCATTACCCTATATTAAATTCAAATGTTTCATTTTATATCTTTAAGAATATAAGTAACCTTGGAACCTTTATTGAATGCTCCTTTCCATTTGCCACTCATCTCTATAGTTTCTCCTTTGTCATTTGCAAAAATAGCCAAATAGGTTGCTGTATATTCTTTGATATATATTTTACATTCAGTCGTTACTTTTGTATGTGGAGAAAGTTTTAGTGTTTCTTTTGATTTATATAGAGGGGAAAGCACTGTTTCGTTAAGGGACAGAGGTGCATGTAAGTCGGATGATAATTTTCTATATTCAGAACTCAAGGTACTGGCATTAGCTGTAATATCAACCAATATATTCTCTTTTAAAGTCAAAGAATTGAATAGTTCCGGGTCGTCACTGTAAAATTGTGATGTCTCTTTTATGTTTTTTTCAAATGAAAAAGTGATAGACATAGGTTCTTCTGTATTGTTGCTGGTTATTTTAGGAGGCAACTCAATTGTATCGACTTTCTCGGCATCATCTGCACTAAGTTTCCATTGAATGGATTGCAACTGATAATTGTTGATATCCAGTTTATCATTGCTGCTGCAAGAGTATATAAACAATGTACATAGGGCGGTGAACAATGCTTTACATGATTTCTTGAGTATTAGCATAATATTCTAGATTTTATGGTTAATGGGTGTTTTGTTTCAAAGATAGGAAATAAAGTGGTACTATAGCTAAACTGCTTGTTCTTTTATGTATTAATTTTTATTAATGGGTTAATGGCAGATAGATTACAAGTGAATCTCGGTGGAAAAAATAGCTAAAACAAAAGATAAAGCAAGTCTTATCAGAGAATGAGATATGAATAAAAAATAATGTTAAAAAGTAAGTGACGACGCAGTATTTAAGCCAATTTTTCATTTAATCATTAAAACAATAAAAAGAATTAAGTTTCTTTCTTGGAAACCGGTTCTTTTATTTAATTTTGCAAACCCTAATAATTATAAAGAAGAAAATGAAAAAAATGAAATTGGCAGCAATATTTGCTGGGTTAGTATCGGTGTTTACTTTTAGTTCTTGTTTGAATGATGGTGATAGCGGCTCCAATTATGATCTTTATGAGATCGTTACTGTGGAAGAAGGTAGTATTTTTGGTGGAACCGTTCTGAAAGGAGATGCATGGGGATATACTTATACTCCAGTGGCTTCAAGTGTATTGGCTGGTCTTAAGGCATCTGACGGCAGTTATTACAAGCGTGCGCAGGTAGGGATCAAATTGATGGAAGGAGAAGCAATTACAGAAGGGAAAAAGTCTTATAAGGTAAGTGAAGTTGGCGTATTGGCTATTTTGAATTATAAAGATTTTAATGTTCAGTCTGATACATTGAGAACTGATTATGCACTAGTGTCATTGGAAGATTCTAATAATAAGATATGGGCCATAAATGGATATGTTAACGTACCTTTTACTTTTAAAACTAAAGAACAGCTGAGTATGAACGATTTCCATTTATATGCTGTAGAAGCCAAAGAGGATACATTGGTGACAAAACTTCAACAGACCAAAGGAGCTGATGATGCTTATCAGACAGGGAGTGCTTTGATTAGTTTCCATATGCCTTTTAATGATATGAAATTTCGTGATATTTTCGATCAAGTAGTGCCTAAGAGTGATACTATTGTAGTTAAGGTGACGGCAAAGGGAGAAAATGATAAAGAACTTGTTTCTACAGTGAAATGTAGTGCTTCGAATATGCAAGCAAGCTATTAATGATATTTTATTATATAGTAAAATCCTCTTCAGCTACGGTTGAAGGGGATTTTTTATTTAATGGAACTATATGGTTCAATTCATAAGATAAGGGGGATAGAAATTTGACGGGGACTACTTCTTATTTTCCTGTTCATATCTTTCTTTAGATTCAGTATATACCTCCTGCATGTGAAAAGAGTTAACATGAATTTTTAAACGGTTCGATCTTTCTGCTGCCGTAATAACAACATATCGCATTCGTTCCTGTTGCATAAACATTTTCTATCTCTTGATTAAACCTTTTTATGCGGATGTATTCTATCTCCATAGCCTTTGGAGTTATCTCCATAAGTTTTGGAGTTATCTCCCAAGACTATGGAGTTAACTCCAAAGGCTTGCGGAGATAAAACAGGCAGGAAGAAAACCCTTAACCATACGGCAAGAAAGGTTTAGAGGTATGGATAAGATCTTTTAAGGATGAACCTGATTATAAAGCTATGCATTCCCTATGGAGAGAAAATTCCCAGACATCCTTCTTTTAAATTAACATTTAGTTTTTTTATATTCTAAAGCTTTCAAAGTTTTTTCTTTTGTCATTTTGCCTTAGTTATATTTGTCCTTCTTCTAAATTTATAATAAAAGTACTCTTATTTTTTGATTCCCCCAAGAGAAGTATGCGTTTTTTATTCGTTTATTCCAGTGAATTAATTACCTTTGCATTTCATTGAAGTTGAACAGAGGTAAATAGATTAGGCATTGAACTACAAAGATTTATTTAAGCGAGTAATAGCGTTGATTTCGTCTCCGGCAAAAGTGTGGGAGGAAATTAGCAGAGAAGAGGATAGGCGTAAAGTGTTGGGAGCATTTGTTTATCCCATGATAGGCTTATGTGGTTTATCCGTTTTTATAGGTACATTCATAGGAAATACGGAAGGAGTCGCTGCTTTCCAAATAGCGATGACACGATGTTGTGCTATATTTGTATCCTTGTTTGGAGGATATTTTTTGGCGGCATACGCCATAGACCAATTGGGCAAGAAACTTTTAGGGCGTGAAGACCAGTATGAACTAAATCAGCAGTTTGTAGGTTATTCTATGGTAGTGACTTTTGTGCTCGATATTGTCAGCGGGTTGTTTTCTATTTCCATCCTTCATTGGATATTGCAATTTTACACCGTATTTGTGGTGTTCGAAGGTGCACGTACCCTGATGAAGGTAAATGAAGAGAAACTGACACGATACACCTTGATTGCTTCAGTTATTATAATTGTTTGTCCGGCATTGATTGCCGCTGTGTTTAATGAGTTATCTGTTATTTTGAATTAATGAAACCGACTCCTGTTAATATAAAGAATAAGCGTGCATCGTTCGATTATGAATTTATCGATACGTACACGGCAGGTATCGTGCTCACGGGAACTGAGATAAAATCCATCCGTTTGGGCAAAGCCAGCCTGGTAGATACCTATTGTTATTTTGTGCAAGGCGAGTTGTGGGTGAAGAATATGCACATTGCCGAGTACTTCTATGGTTCATATAATAACCACTCCGCCCGTCGAGAACGCAAATTATTGTTGAGCAAGAAAGAACTGCGAAAATTGGAAGAAGCCGGAAAGAATCCCGGTTTTACGATTGTTCCTGTCCGTCTGTTTATTAATGAAAAAGGACTGGCAAAGTTGGTTGTCGCATTGGCAAAAGGTAAAAAACAATATGATAAGCGCGAGTCGTTGAAAGAAAAAGACGACCGTCGCGAAATGGACCGTATGTTTAAAAGATAAATATTTTATAATAATTAGGCACGGATTACATGAATTTCACGGTTCCCGGTTGTAGCAACCACAGAGGAAATCCGTGTTGTCCGTGTAATTCGTGCCTAAAAAATAGACCTATGGCTACATTAAAACAAATAATCAACGAGCGGGTCCTCATCCTTGACGGTGCGATGGGAACCATGATACAACGGTACAACCTGTCCGAACAGGATTTTCGCGGAGAGCGTTTTGCCGGGATACCCGGACAAATGAAAGGTAATAATGATTTGCTTTGCCTTACTCGTCCGGATGTGATAAAGGACATTCACCGCAAATACCTGGAAGCGGGAGCTGATATTATTGAAACAAATACGTTCAATGCCCAACGGATTTCGATGGCAGACTATCATATGCAGGATTTGTGTCGTGAGATTAATCTGGCCGCTGCCAGACTTGCTCGCGAACTGGCCGATGAATATACCGCGAAGACCCCTCGTAAACCTAGATTTGTAGCAGGTTCGGTAGGTCCTACCAACAAGACTTGTTCCATGAGTCCGGATGTCAATAATCCGGCCTTGCGTGCTTTGACATACGATGAACTGGCCACCGCCTATCAGGAACAAATGGAGGCCCTGCTGGAAGGAGGGGTGGATGCGCTTCTGATAGAAACCATTTTCGACTCCCTGAATGCCAAAGCGGCCATTTATGCTGCGGAAACGGCAATGAAGAAGACAGGGCGCGAGGTTCCTCTTATGCTTTCTGTTACTGTTTCGGATATTGCAGGACGTACTCTTTCGGGGCAAACATTGGATGCTTTTCTGGCATCCGTACAGCACGCGCCTATTTTTTCTATCGGTCTGAACTGCTCATTCGGAGCGAAACAATTGAAACCTTTTTTGGAAGGGCTGGCCGCACGCGCACCTTATTATATAAGTGCCTATCCCAATGCCGGACTTCCCAACAGTTTGGGACAGTATGACCAGACTCCAGAGGAAATGGCTTCAGAAGTGAAGGAATATATCGATGAAGGATTAGTAAACATTATCGGTGGTTGTTGTGGTACAACGGAGGAATATATTGCAAAATATCAGGAATTGATTGTTTCCGGTTCTGCCTGGGTGCCTCCTCATATTCCTGCCACCACTCCTGAGAGGCTGTGGCTTTCCGGGTTGGAACTGTTGGAGCAGACTCCCGAAATGAATTTTATTAATGTAGGTGAGCGTTGCAATGTGGCCGGATCCCGTAAATTTCTCCGTTTAATCAATGAAAAGAAATATGAGGAAGCGCTAAGTATCGCCCGCAAGCAGGTGGAAGACGGTGCTTTGGTGATTGATGTGAATATGGATGACGGTTTGCTGGATGCCCGGGAGGAGATGACTACTTTCTTGAATCTGGTCATGTCCGAGCCTGATATAGCCCGTGTACCCATCATGATTGACTCTTCCAAGTGGGAAGTCATTGAGGCCGGACTGAAATGTCTGCAAGGAAAATCTATTGTCAATTCTATTTCTTTGAAGGAAGGGGAGGAGAAATTTATAGAACATGCCCGTCTGATAAAGAAATTGGGAGCTGCCACTGTGGTGATGGCTTTTGATGAGAAAGGACAGGCTGATACTTTTGAACGTAAAATTGAAGTATGTGCCCGTGCTTATAAAATATTGACGGAGCAGGTAGGCTTTAATCCTCATGATATCATTTTCGATCCCAATGTACTGGCTGTGGCTACTGGTATTGAAGAGCATAATAATTATGCGGTAGACTTTATCAATGCCACCGGATGGATAAAGAAGAATTTACCCGGAGCACATATCAGTGGTGGTGTGAGCAATCTGTCGTTCTCTTTCCGTGGAAATAATTATATCCGTGAGGCAATGCATGCCGTATTCCTTTATCATGCTATTCGTCAAGGTATGGATATGGGTATTGTAAATCCTGCTACTTCGGTGCTTTATACAGATATTCCTGCTGATGTGCTGGAACGGATAGAGGATGTAGTCTTAAACCGCAGGCCCGATGCTGCCGAACGTTTGATAGAAACTGCTGAGGCGTTGAAAAATACGGCGACCGGAACAGAAGCCGTAAAGCAGGATGTGTGGCGTGAGGAACCGATGGTAGAGAAACGTCTTCAGTATGCCTTGATAAAAGGTGTTGGTGATCACTTGGAAGAAGATTTGGCGGAAGCGGTGAAACTATATCCTAAGGCGGTGGATATTATTGAAGGTCCGTTGATGGAAGGTATGAATAGGGTAGGAGAGCTGTTTGGAGCAGGGAAAATGTTCTTACCGCAAGTTGTGAAGACTGCTCGTACCATGAAAAAGGCAGTAGCTATTTTGCAACCTCTTATTGAGGCTGATAAACAAGAAGGTGCCCGCAGCGCTGGAAAGGTATTGATGGCTACCGTAAAAGGGGATGTGCATGATATTGGGAAGAATATCGTATCAGTGGTCATGGCTTGTAATAACTATGAAATTATAGACCTTGGCGTGATGGTTCCTGCTGAAATGATAGTCCGGAAGGCTATAGAGGAAAAGGTGGATATAATAGGATTAAGCGGGCTGATTACTCCATCATTGGAAGAAATGGCGCATGTGGCTGTAGAGTTAAAGCGTGCGGGGCTGGACATTCCCATTATGATTGGAGGAGCCACTACTTCCAAGCTGCATACTGCCTTGAAAATAGCACCTGTTTATGGAGGTCCGGTCATTCACATGAAAGATGCTTCACAGAATGCCTTGGTAGCCGCCCGTTTGCTGAATCCGGAATCTTCTTCTGAATTTGTGGAAAGGCTGAACAAAGAATATGAGGAACTTCGTCTGAAAAACAGTACCAAACAGGTAAAAACGGTATCTTTGGAGGAAGCTCAAAAAAATAAATTGAACCTTTGGTCATAATGAAGTGTCCCCCAAAAGTTAGACACAAAACTTTTGGGGGGCACTTCATAAAGTTACGACTTTTTTTATCTGCCCATTTTATCCGAAAGAATAAGAAGCTGTTTTATTGGATATATTTCTTGGACTGGTTATAATTTACTGAGAAACTCTTCCGCTTTTTCCAGATTTTCCGGTTTACCGATATCAAGCAATTGCAAATCATCTTCTACATAGCACTGGATGTCGACTCTGTGACATATGGAGAGATAGAAATCGATAATGGAATATTTTCCTCTGGGAAGGAGATTTAAAATTTTAGGAGTAGTCACTTGTATCCCGCTATAGGCGTATTCCCGATATTCCCCTTCTTTATACCGGAGTCCTGCCGGTTTGGTTTCCATGGTGTCTTTATTGACCCAGCCACGTAACAGATTATCGTCATTAAACAACAGATAACGGGAGGTCTTGCGTGGGCTGACTAAAAGGGTGGCATTGATGTTAGAACTATTCTGATGATAATACATAAGACTTTCAAAATCGCAATTGGAAAGGATATCTACATTGTGGAGCAAGTAGCATTCTTTCCGCATAATTCCTAAGCCTCTTTCGATTATTTCTTCCTCATCCATTCCTTTCATCAGATTTTCGAATATCAGTTCATACGGAGTTTCGCCTTCTTTGGTAAACATATCCTCAGGATGATGTAATAAGTAGTATGCTCTTTCCAAACCGCCGCCCGTATCAAGCAGACAGTCTGTCTCGTCCGAGATTTGTATATCGATTCCGAAGTTCTGGTTAGCTTCCAGAAAAGCGAGAATCTGATTGGAAAAGTGGTGTACATTGATTACTATTTCATCAAATCCTGCTGCTTTCAGTTTTAAGATGATGTGCTCTAACATGGTTTTTCCACCCACCGTTATTAATGCTTTAGGCCGGGTGTCTGTTAAAGGTTTAAGTCGGCTGCCTAGTCCGGCTGCAAAAATCATTGCTTTCATAATGTTCTTTCAAATGTTTGTTCTATATTCTGTTCTCGGTGTATTAACTCTACTTTTATACCGAATTTTTTATTGAGGTGTTCTGCCATGTGTTGTGCCGAATAAACAGAACGATGTTGTCCTCCTGTGCAGCCAAAACATATAGATAAGTTACTGAATCCGCGTTCCATATATCGTTTTACCGAAGCGTCTACTAAAGAATAAGCAGCATCCAGAAATGGGAATATTTCACCGTCTTCTTCCAGAAAGCGAATGACCGGCTCATCCAGCCCGGTGAAAGGTTTATAACGTTCGTATTTTCCGGGATTATTTACGGCACGGCAATCGAAGACATACCCTCCACCGTTGCCTGTAGGATCATCGGGAATACCTTTCTTATAGGCGAAACTCATGACTTTCACTGTGAGTTGCCGTTTCTTCAAATCATCCTTGAACTGCTTCAGTTCGGTAAGTTCCCTTAGTACGGAGCATAAATAGGGATACTCGGGATATTCATTATGAAGTAATTGCCTCAGGTTCTCAATGGCGTATGGTACACTTTGGATAAAATGTGGCTTCTTTTCGAAATAGCCACGGAAACCGTAAGCTCCCAATACTTGCAAGGTGCGGAAGAGCACGAAATGACGCAGTTGGTTGAAGAAATAATCACGGTCTACGGGTTTATATTTACATAGGGCGTCTATATATTCTTCCAACAGTTCATTGCGCAGAGTTTCGGGAAATTTAGCTTTAGCCTGCCATAAGAAAGAGGCTACATCATAGAAAAACGGTCCTTTACGTCCTCCCTGGAAATCAATGAACCAGGGTGCTCCATCCTTTATCATCACGTTTCTGCTTTGGAAATCCCGATACATAAAAGTGGCGGAAGAACTGCGTAGCAGTACATCACTCATTTTTTGAAAGTCATCTTCCAGCTTGTCTTCTTGGAACTCCAGTCCGGTAGCTTTCAAAAAGCAGTATTTAAAATAGTTCAAGTCCCAAAGGATAGAACGTTGGTTGAATTCGGCTTGGGGATAACAGTGTGAAAAATCAAAGCCGTCTGCTCCGGCAAATTGGATAGAAGGCAGTAAGCGGATGGTCTTGCGCAGCATTTCTTTCTCCTCTTCGGAGAAGACGCTGGTCGCCCGCCCTTTTTCAATAGCGTTGAATAAAAGGATATCTCCTAAATCTTCTTGCAGATAACAATTCTTGTCTTCAGAACAGATGTATACTTCTGGAACAGGAAGACCTTTCTTGCGGAAGTGTGCTGCCATATAAAGAAAGGCTTCATTTTCTTCTTTGGAGGTGCCGTATACGCCAATCAATTTTTTAGTTCCGGTCAGCCGGAAATAACGCCTGTTGGAACCGGATGAAGGTAATTCTACAATCTCTTCGGGTACTTCTCCGAGGTAGGTTTGATATAGGTTCTGTAAATCCTCTGTAGTCATAATCATATTTTGGAGCAAAGATATATATTATTCTCCCTTCCTTTGCTGATTTGCAAAGAAAGTTAATGCTTTAGTTCCAATTTATGAGAAAATTACTTGTTTTTACTCTTTCATCCGTATCAGTGCATTTGAAATGATGGCAGTAACTCCACCTGTTGTAATGCCGGATGAGAAAATATTCTTTATTGATTCTGGAAATTGACATAGTATTTCAGGAACCATTTCTACACTTAAACCTAAAGCGAAACTAAGTGCGATGACTAATGTTGCTTTCCGGTTAATCTTTTGTGCTGCGATAATACGAATGCCTGCTGAAGCCACTGTTCCGAACATCAGTAAAGTAGCGCCTCCCAATACAGGTTCGGGCATTAGGGAGAAAATTAATCCTACACTGGGAAATAATCCTAATAAAATAAGGAAACCTGCAATGTAATAGCCTACATATCGGCTGGCTACTCCTGTCAGTTGTATCATGCCGTTATTTTGCGCGAAAACGGAGTTTGGAAAAGAATTGAGAATACCTGCCAGCATCGAATTGAATCCGTCTGCCAAAATTCCTCCTGAAGCACGTTTGATGAATACTTTTCCTTCTACAGGTTCTCCTGATATCAGAGAATTGGCAGTAATGTCTCCATAGGCTTCTATGGCTGTTATCAAAAATACTAATCCCAAAGCTATGAATGCGGAGAAGTCGAAATCCAGTCCGTATTTGAATGGGAGGGGAATATTGAAACCACCAAAACTTTGTACTGCCGAGAAATCAATTCTACCGAGGCCCCAGGCAACTAAATATCCTATAATCAAGCCGATAACGATGGAACTCATGCGTAGG